>JBASVF010000025.1:0-10702 GCA_049275795.1 Desulfomonilia bacterium | reverse complement strand
ATCGGATTTTGAGTCCGACGCGTCTACCACTTCCACCACTCCGGCACTTGAGATTTCAATAGCAAAGCTCTGTTTGCTTTGCAAGAGCTGCATGCCCGGGCACTTTCAGCATGCGGCCGCCTAAGGCGGCCGGCCTCGTACAGTCACCGGCAGCGCTTACCACGCACAGGTGGAGATGAAGCAGCCCCCGCCCGATGAGGAGCCGTCGGCGGACGACGCCTCATCGGCGGTCTCGGCGCAGAGCCGGAATCGCCCCAGGCTCTGGATGGAGAACACCGCCATCCTGTCCTGCACCTGCACGTTCCCCACAGCCTCCCATCGCCCGGCTCCCTCGTCGTAGCCCTCGACAACGGGCTCGCTGGTTCCCTCGTACGGGATTCGCACCTCGGCGTGGCCGGGGAGCACGAGCCCCAACGGCGCTATGGCGAACTCGAGGACGCTCATCGGACTGGCAAACCCGAGGCCCGCTCCTGAGGAGCCGGACGAGATCCGCCCAAGGGCGACGGGAAAGCCCTCGCAGCCCGGACAGCCATGGAAGGCGAGGGTCACCCCGAGCTCGGGGTCCTGGCGGTAACGGCGAAAAAGTATCTGCGACCCTCGAAGAACCCGTCCAGCACCACCTCGGTGGAGGCCCCGGCATCCACGATGTTCCGGTATTCGCCCGAGGTCGTGCCGTAGTGAACCCTATACCCGGCCAGATCGGGCTCCGTATTGGGATTCCAGGAAACCTTGAGAGACGAAGCGCTCAACTGGGCCGGGCAGCACAGAATCGTCGCCAGCACCGGCAAGAGAAAAAATGTTCCGATCTTCCCCTTCATACCCCCCTCTCGACACACGGACCGCAAGCCTTCATTCCCGGTCGGAAGCCTGCGATTCTTCCTGCAATGACAGGTTTTCCTTCACCGCACCCCGTATTTTCACCCATGTCGGAAAAATGGAAAGAGAAGTTGAACCCGGCCTGGAAAACCAGGAGTCTCGAGCACGGGAGCCGGAAGCCCGGGCCGGGGAAAACCGCGCAAGGATCAAAATGCCTTGGAGAAGGGGAAGCACGGCGGCCGCGGATGGAAGACGGGCAGGGGATAAGGGGCACGGGCGCATGGACGGGTTCAGAAGGCCTGTCCATGCGCGCATTTCTACGGACGAACCCCCCGGTTCCGGGAAAAGCCGGGTACAGGCGCGGCCGTGGGCTAATCATCCGCCGGGTACCCGATGATCTGGGCTATCCTGCGGTTCAGGGGCTCGATGACGCTGTAGCTCTTGAGGTACACGTCCGTGTAGAGGTCGGTGTAGATCTTCACGTTCTGCCCGTTCGGCTCGAAGGTCCTGCCCTTTCTCACCATGGCCTTTACCGCCTCCTCAAAGCTCGAGTGCACGCCCGTGGCGACCGCGGCGTCGATCGCGGCGCCCAAGGCCGATATCTCGGAGGTGGCCATGCGGGAGACCGGCAGATTGAACATGTCGGCCGCGATCTGTACGGCCACGTCGCTCTTCGATCCGCCGCCGCCGACCCGTATCTCTTGAAACGGAACGCCGGTCCGGTGCTGCACGATCTCCGAGAGCCTCCTGAGCTCGAAGCCGATGCCCTCGAGGATGGCCCGGTAGATGTGGGCCCGGGTGTGCACGTCGCTGAAGCCGATGATCGACCCCTTGGCGTAGCGGTTGTAGACCATGGGCGACCAGTAGGGCTGCAGCATCAGCCCCATGGACCCGGCCGGTATGGTGCGCACCACCTCGTCGAAGATGACCTCCGGGGCGACGCCCCGCTTCTGGGCCTCCAGCGCCTCCCGGTGGCCGAACTCCTGCTTGAACCAGGTGACCATCCAGAAACCCCGGTAGATGAACATCTCGATGTCCCAGGTCTTGGGGATGGCGGCCGGCCAGGTGAAGAACTTCAGGTTCTTCTCCACGATGTACTTCCTGGTCATCACGTGCATGGCCGTGGCCGTGCCGAAGCTGATCTCGGCGATGTGCGGCTCGAGCGCGCCCGCGCCCAGGAGCTCGCTCTGCTTGTCGCCGGCCCCCACCACCACGGGCAGCCCTTCCGGCAGGCCGGTCTCCTGGGCGGCCTGCCTGGTGACCCGCCCCAGGACCTCGTCCGGCGAGTAGAGCTTCACGCACTGGTCACGGGTGATTCCCAGCGGGGTGTATGCCAGGCTGATGGGGTACCACTTGAGCTTCTTGTAGTCGAAGGGCCAGATCCCGGTTACCATGCCGGTGGAATCGTGAAACTCCCCGGTGAGCTTGCGCACGAAGAATCCCGAGGCCTGCACGAACTTGTGGGTCTTCTCGTAGATCTCGGGCTCGTTTTGCTGGATCCAGAGGAACTTCGAGTTCTTTTGCGCATACCTGATGGCCTCGGTCAGGCCCGCGACGCCGAAGAGCAGCTTCCCTGCCGTGCCCATGGGAGGAATATCGGAAACCGTCCGCTGATCCAGCCAGATGATGGCCGGCCTGAGCGCGTTGCCCTCCCGGTCCATGGGGATCACGGTGCTGCGCTGGGTGGTTATTCCCAGGCCGGCGATGGCCGCCGGATCGATGGAGACCTTGCTCATGAGGCCCCTGGTGACCTGGCAGAACTTCGACCAGTAGTCCTCGGTGCGCTGCTCGGCCCATCCGGGATGCAGCGAGAAATAGGGGTCGTACTGGGCCTGCTCGATGGCCAGCTCGTTGCCCCGGGCGTCGAAGAGCACCGCCCGGATGCTCTGGGTGCCTGAGTCGACCGCAAGGATGTATTCCTTCTCAGCCATAGCTCCTCCTCTCATTCGTCATTAGGTGCAACCCCCTGTCCCGGCCCCGCCCGCGCGCGGATCGGGGCGGCCACCTGCTCGCGGCCCGGCTCCGGGACTTACGGAAAAGCCCTCAGTCCTTCACGGAAATCACGCCCGTCTCGATCACCGGCGGATCGTCACGGTCCATGATCCTGAGGATCTCCGCGTTCATTCTCTCCTTCTGCGCCAAGTAGTACGCGCGCTTTTTCCCGAGCCCGCGGGCAAAGGCCATGGCCTCGGGCAGAAGCTCCTCCAGGGGCAGCGCCCGCCTCACGATGCGGTGCTCTTCGCACTCCGCGCCCGTGAGCCGTCTGCCCAGGTAGTAGAGGTCGTCGAGGATGTACTGCGGGACAGCCTTCTTCACCATGGCCACCATCCCGGGCCAGAACGGGATCCCGATGTCCACCTCGGGAAAGCAGAAGAAGCCCCGGTCCGAGCGCATGAACCTGAAGTCGAAGCAGCAGCACATGATGGCCCCTGCAGCAAAGGCATGCCCGGTAATGGCGGCGATCGTGGGCATGGGGTACATGAGAATCCTCCGAAGCAGGCCGTTGAGTGCCCGGCAGAAAGCGGCCACCGCGCCGCGGTCACCGGAGAGGACGAGGGGCTCAAGCCAGTCGAGGTCGATGCCGTTGGAAAAGATCTTTTCGTGGGCCGATCTCACCACCAGCGCATCGGCATCGGTTGCGTGCTCGATCTCATCGAGCACGGCGAGGAACTCCTCGATGAAAGGCATGTTGAACCGGTTCTCGCCGCTGTTCATGGTGACCAGGGCAACGCTCCCGTCGAGCACACAGTCAAACATGGACATGCGCTCACCCTCCCCTCACATTGCATGAACAAAGGCATTATACCCCGGCTGGAAAGATTAGCCAAGTGCATGGACATGCAAAAAATATCTTTTCCCGGCGAACACCCGGTATTTATCCTCGATAGGCCGCTTGAGAGATATTCTTTTTGTGTTCTTCGGCCCTATCTGTTACTGTAAGCAAACGTCTCAACACCAGGAGGTTTGAGTATGGGTATACCGATCAAGCAGGGAGACACCATAAGGGTCCATTATACCGGCCGTTTCGAGGATGGCGTGATCTTCGATTCCTCTGTCGGAGGAGAGCCCCTGGAGTTCACGCTCGGTTCCCACCAGGTGATTCCCGGCTTCGAGAGTGCCGCCGAGGGTATGATGGTGGGTGAATCGAAGACGGTCTCCATAGACCCGGAGCAGGCGTATGGCGCGTACAACGAGAACCTCGTGGTGGATATGCCCAGGGAGTACTTTCCCGAGGATATCGAGCCCGAGCTTGGCATGCGGCTCATCATCGTCGACAACAACGGAGAGGAGCTCCCGGTGGTAGTCAGCAGCATTAAGGACGAGTCGGTGCGCCTCGACGCCAACCATCCCCTTGCCGGAAAAACCCTGGTTTTCGACATCGAGGTCGTAGAAAAGGTCTGACATCTGAGCTCCCGCTGTCCTGCGGCGGCGCGTACGGACATCCGTGATGCCGCGCGCCGCGCGGGATATGCGGAAGGAAGATCCTGCAAAAACGCATCGTCTTGAAAGCGGCGTTGTGGGGGTGGGGTGTGTGCCTATCCTTGCCCAGCCGCTCCCGGCGCATCGCAGTGGTCCAAGCGGGTGCTCAAGCGCCCTGCTTTCCCGCCCCGGGGCCGGCGGTCGTTCGCGGATGATCGAGAGAGCCGGGCGGGCTTGGATATCCCGCCCGGCGATTGCTTTCTACTTGTGGGCCTTTTCGAAATCGGCCATGAAGTCGGCCAGCTTCTGAACGCCTTCGATGGGCATGGCGTTGTAGATGGATGCCCGTATTCCGCCCACGGACCGGTGGCCCTTGAGGCCCTTGAGGTTGTTCTTGTTGGCCTGGGAGAGGAACTCCGCCTCCAGCTCCTCGGTGGGCAGCCTGAAGGGGATGTTCATCTTCGAACGCGAGCCCTTCTGCACGGTGCCGCGGTAGAAGGAGCTGTTGTCCAGCACATCGTAGATGATTGCGGCCTTGCGATTGTTGATCTTTTCCATCTCCTGGACCCCGCCCATGTCCTTGAGCCACTTCATGACCTCGTGGACCACGAAGATGGCAAACACGGGGCAGGTGTTGAAGGTGGAGTTGTTCTCAACATGAGTGGAGTACTTGAGCATGGTGGGAAGGTTTTCCGGCGCGTTCTCGGCAAGGTCCTTGCGTATGATCACGACCGTTACCCCTGCGGGCCCCATGTTCTTCTGCGCTCCGGCATAGATGAGGCCGAACTTTTTCACGTCGAAAGTCCGGGAGAGAATGTCGGATGACATATCGGCCACCAGAGGCACCTTGCCCGTGTCCGGGAAACTCTGCCACTGCGTGCCGTAGATGGTGTTGTTGGAGGTGATGTGGCAATAAACCGCATCCGGGGTGAGCTTGAGCTCGGAGGCTGCAGGGATGCGGGTGTACTTCTCGGCCTTGGACGAGGCCGCGACGTTGACCTTGCCCACCTTCACCGCCTCTTTGATGGCCTTGGAAGACCAGCTGCCGGTATCGATGTAGTCGGCGGTCATACCCTCCTTCAGGAGGTTCATGGGCACCATGGAAAACTGCAGCGAGGCCCCTCCCTGGAGGAAGAGGACCTTGTAGTTCTCGGGCAGCCCCATGACCTCGGCCACCAGCGCCTCGGTCTCCACCAGCAGCGCGTCGAACTCCTTGGACCGATGGCTGACCTCCATGATGGACATACCGGTATTCGCGAAATTCAAGACAGCCTTGCTCGTGCTCTCGAGTACCGGCTCAGGCAGCACCGCAGGCCCTGGGTTGAAATTGAATACGTCCCTCATACCTAACCTTCCCTCCTGGTTTGAAATTGGGTTACGTATATACACCAGAGCATAGGGGCATGGCAAAGGCAATTATTACCCAGGATTGAGGGCCATGCATCCCGTGATCATTGCAGGCCCTTCTGCGGAACAGCCCGCCGGAAAGCCCCGGGAGGCCGCCCATCTCCAATCCATGCCGCCGGAGTCTGCAATCGCTGCAGACCGCAAAACGAACACATGTCATATTGACAAAAACAAGAGTTCGGGATTATAGAAAATGAATACTCATTCATTACGGCTTCGGTTGCTGTTTTAAAGAGCATGTTCCCGAGATCGAAAGCCGAGACGCACCGAGTTTACCACATTAGAAGGAGGAGATATGGATTTCTCACTGAGCGACGAGCATAAGATGGTCAGGGACATGGCACGCAGGTTTGCCGACCAGGAGCTCAAGCCCATTGCAGCCGAGATCGACCAGAGCCACCGTCACAACGACGCGGTGCTGCGCAAGATGGCCGAGAACGGGTTCATGGGCGTGGCCATCCCCGCCGAGTACGGCGGAGCCGGGATGGACTACGTGGCCTATGCCCTGATCCTCACCGAGATCTCGAGGGGCTGCGCGAGTACGGGAGTCATCATGTCGGTGAACAACTCCCTCTACGGGTTCCCGGTCTACACCTTCGGCACCGAAGAGCAGAGGCTGGCCTTCAACACTCCGGTTGCCAGCGGCGAGGCCCACGGGTGCTACGGGCTTACCGAGGCCAACGCAGGCTCCGATCCCGCGGGTATGAAGACTACGGCCGTCCTGGACGGCAACTACTGGGTCATCAACGGCGAGAAGAAGTTCATCACCAACGGCAACATCGCCAAGTACGCGGTCATTGCCGCGGTTACTGACAAGACCAAGGGCTACAAGGGCATCACCCAGTTCGTGATCGACCTCGAGGCCACCGAGGGCTTCTCTGTGGGCAAGGTAGAGGAGAAGCTGGGCATCAGGGGCTCAGGTACGGCCGAGCTCGTGTTCCAGGACGCCCGCATCCCCAAGGACGCCATCCTGGGCGACCCGGGCAACGGCTTCAAGCAGATGCTCACCACCCTCGACTCGGGCAGGATCGGCATCGCGTCCCAGGCGCTGGGCATCGCCAAGGCCGCCTTCGAGGAGTCGGTGAACTACTCGAAGGAGCGGGTCCAGTTCGGCAAGCCCATCTCCAGCTTCCAGGCCACCCAGTTCAAGCTGGCCGACATGGCCACGCGCATCGATGCCTCCGAGCTGCTCATCCTCAAGGCCGCCTGGCTCGAGACCAACCACATGAGCTTCGAGAAGGAAGCGGCCATGGCCAAGATGTTCGCCTCCGACACCGCCATGGCGACCACCATCGAGGCGGTGCAGATCCTGGGCGGCTACGGCTACAGCTGCGAGTACCCGGTCGAGCGCCTCATGAGGGACGCCAAGATCACCCAGATCTACGAGGGCACCAACGAGATCATGCGGGTGGTCATATCGCGCAACGTCCTGGGCATGCGGTAGAGCCCGGCGAAAACGATAGAACGGCACATGATGGCCGGCCCTGCTCCACTCAGGCCGGCCCTTTCACGCTCGGCCATTCAAAGACATAAAAACTCAGGGGTCCGTAAAGGGCGCCCCCCGCTCAATCAGTGGGCAGCGGCCCAGTTCTCTCCTGTCCCGATCTCCACCTTCACCGGCACCTTGAGCTCGAAGGCATGCTCCATCTCCTGGCGAACCATGGCGGAGAGCTCGGCGATCTCGTCTTCGGCCGCCTCGAACACCAGCTCGTCGTGCACCTGCAGGATCATCCTGCTGCGGACTCCTTTGAGCCTGTCAAAGATCCTGACCATGGCGATCTTGATGATGTCCGCCGCAGATCCCTGGATGGGGGTGTTTATGGCGATCCTCCTGCCCGCCTCGCGCTCGTTGAAGTTGGACGACCTGATCTCCGGGATGGACCTGCGCCTTCCCAGCAGGGTGGTGACGAACCCGTCGCGCTCGGCCCTTGCCGTGATCTCCTCTGTGTAGCGCCTCACGCCCGGGTACTTGGCGAGGTAGCTCTCGATGTATTGCCTTGCCCGGTCGCGCTTGATGCCCAGCTCCTGGGAGAGCTTGTGGGGTCCCATGCCGTACATGATGCCGAAGTTGATCGTCTTGGCCGTCCTGCGGTGGCTCTCACGGACCTCGGAAAGCGGGATACCGAAGATCTCGGAAGCGGTTTTGGCATGGATGTCCAGACCCTGGACAAAGGATTCCGAGAGGGTGGCGTCGCCCGTTATGTGGGCCAGGATGCGCAGCTCGATCTGCGAGTAGTCGGCGCTCAGGATCTTGAAGCCCTCGGGCGCGATGAAAGCCTGCCTGATCCTGCGGCCCATCTCGGAGCGCACCGGGATGTTCTGGAGGTTGGGCTCGGAGGAGGATATGCGCCCGGTTGCCGTGACGGCTTGGTTGAAGCGGGTGTGGATCCTGCCCGTGGCCGGGTTGATCATGGAGGGCAGCGCATCGACATAGGTGTTCTTGAGCTTGGCGAACATCCGGTACTGGAGGATCAGCGCGGGCAGGTCGTGCTTCAGGGCCAGGGACTCGAGCACCCTGCTGTCCGTGGAGTACCCGGTCTTGGTCTTTTTCGCAGACGGCAGGCCCAGCTTCTCGAACAGGATGACGCCCAGCTGCCTGGGCGAATTGAGGTTGAACCTTTCGCCTGCGAGCTCGAAGATCCGGGTCTCCACCTCGCCAATGAGCCCGTCGATCTCCCGGGAGATCCGGCCCAGTCCCTGCGTGTCAACGAGCACGCCGCAGGCTTCCAGGGAGGAGAGCACCGTGGTCAGGGGAATCTCGATCTCGTTGAAGATCCTCTCCACACCCACCTCGGCCATGCGCCTGGCGAGGCGCTCCCTGATCGGCAGGAGCACCTCGGCGTGGCCGGCGAGGTACCTGCCCAGGGTTTCGCGCTCCACCTCCGATATGTTGCGAGTGTTTCGGCCCGTGCCCAGGAGCTCGGCCCTCCCCGGGAGGTCCCGGTCGAGATGGGCTTTGGCGAGCTCCTCGAGGGTCGTCTGGGAGTTTACCGCGTCGATGCAGTAAACAGCGAGCATGGTGTCGAACACGGAGGCCCTGACCTCCATCCCCTTCATCAGGGCTGCAACGAAGGCCTGCTTGGCGTCGTGCATGCACAGCAGGGCTTTCGCGTTCTCCAGGGGTTTCAGGCAGTCGTCTGGATCCAGGCACACCGTGCACCTGCCGTCCCGGGAGACCGCCGAGCCGACTCCCGGCATCACGTACATGCCCATCTCCCCGGTGAGGTCGCCCCTGCAGGCATACTCCACGGTCCCCTCGCATACGGGCGCCTGCTCCTGGTCTGCGGCGAGATTCAGCTCCGAGATCAGGGCCTTGAACTCGAGTTCGGTGAAAAGCTCCCTGAGGCGCCTCACGTCCGGAGGGCTCGACTTGAGGTCGTCGGGCCCGAAGTCGAGGTCGATCTCGCGGCCGAGCCTCACCAGCTCGAGCCCTTTGAGAGCCTCGCCCCCGTTTTCCTCGAGTGCCTTTCTCTGGCGCGGCGACGAGACGGCATCCAGGTTGCCGAGGATGTCTCGCACGTGCCCCATCTCGGAGACGAGCGCGGCCGCGCCCTTGGCCCCGATGCCCGGCACCCCGGGGATGTTGTCCGACGAGTCGCCCATGATCGCAAGCAAATCCGGGATGAACTCCGGGTAAACGCCGTATTTCTCACGCACCGCCTCCCGGTCGTAGACCTTGCCCGTCAGCGTGTCCCAGACGAGCGTGGACTCGTCCACCAGCTGCATGAGGTCCTTGTCTCCGGAGATGATGCAGACCCTGCACCGCCCGCGGCAGCGCGCGACCAGGGCCGCGATGATGTCGTCGGCCTCGAGCCCTTCCTTCTGGACGATGGGAATCCCCAGGGCCTCGACGATCTGGAGGATGTAGGGGATCTGCACGCCCAGGTCCTCGGGCATCCTCTGCCGGGTCGCCTTGTAGCCGCTGTAGAGCTCGTGGCGGAAGGTGGGCCCCCGGGAGTCGAGCACGAAGCAGATGCGCTCGGGCTGCTTTTCCTTGAGAAGCGTGAGGATCATCCGCGAGCAGATGAAAACCGCGTTGGTGGGCATGCCCTTCGAGGTGGAGAGGTTCCTCATGGCATAGAACGCCCGGTAGATGTAGGAGCTGCCGTCGATGAGATAGATCTCTCCGCCCTCGGTCACCGACACGCCAGGCCTTGCCTTTCCCCGCGCTTCCAGGCGAGGTAGTCCTCGATGATCCGGCCGTGGTCGAAGGCGATGGGTGCGGGCAGGTCATGGGGAGAGAACACCCCGATGCCCCCGGCATCGTCGCCCGCCTTCGGCTCCCCGCTGCCCCGGGCCACGAAGACCGTGGTGATGGTATGCAGCCGAGGGTCCCTGCCCGGCTCGGAGTACACGGAAAACATTCTCAAGTCCTCGAGCTTAAGGCCCGTCTCCTCGGCGGCCTCCCGTATCGCGGCCTGCTCGACGGACTCGCCGTAGTCCACGAACCCTCCGGGAAGGGCCCATCCCGGGGGAGGGTTCTTGCGCGCCACCAAGACGATGCCCTGATCCCGCTCGATGATGATGTCCACCGTGGGCACCGGGTTCTTGTAGCGCTCCATCACGTGGCCGCACGCGGGGCAGGAGAAGGTCTCCTTCACGGCTTGCCCCCGTCTTTGACCCACAGGGAGATCTCGACCCCGTCCGGGCCGCCTTCCATGACGAGCTCTCCCCCTTCTGCCAGCCCCCGGCAGGCGTCTTCGATCTCCCGCCTGAGCTCCGGTGTCGGCTCCAGCCCGGGGCACCTGAAGCGGATGGCCCCGCCGTCCAGCGAGATGTCGAGCTTCCTGCCCTTCTGCGTAGCCCTGATGATCGCGTCGATGACGCCGGTGAACGCGCAACACAGGGCGTTGTAATCGCATTTCACGTAGCATGATCGGTCGCCCGTGTTGAGCGAGCTCTCGGTTTCGTGCTTGAAACGCATGTCCGCCTTGAGGAAGTCGGTCTCCATCTCCAGGAACTCCCTGAGCTCGATGGAGGTGTAGCCCTCGTTCGCCATCTGGACCTTGTATCCCAGCGACTTGAGGATGCGGTCGATCTTGTCCGCCCCGTCCTGGAT
>JBASVF010000024.1:0-2314 GCA_049275795.1 Desulfomonilia bacterium | reverse complement strand
CCGCCATGGAGGCCATCAACCGCGCCGAGGTGTTCCGGTTCGTGGTCAAGCCCTGGGAAAACACCCAGCTCCTGGGTGTGGTCAAGGATGCGCTGGGACGCTACCGGCTCATCAAGTCCATCGTCCGGGGAGACGAGGCAACCATGCTCTCGCTGGTGCGGGCCCTCGAACTCAAGGACTCATACACGAAAGGCCATTCCGAGCGGGTCGCAGGGTATGCCGTAGCCATCGCGCAAGAGCTCGGCCTTCCCCGCGAACTCATCAAGGCGATCCGCTACGGGAGCTGGCTGCACGACTGCGGTAAGATCGGCGTATCAGAGAACATTCTCAACTACGAAGGCCCCCTCGACGACGCCGAGATCCACATCATGAGGAACCATCCCCTCTGGGGTGCTGACGTGGCCAGGCAGGCGCAGCTTGCCGATGCTGTCGTGAACATCGTCCTTTACCACCACGAGCGATTCGACGGCAAAGGCTACCCTGCAGGATTCAAAGACGGCGAGATCCCGCTGGAGGCCAGGATCGTCGCGGTTGCCGACGTTTACGATGCCCTGGCGACCGAACGCCCCTACCGGAAGGCCTACGACGAGGCCAAGGCGCAGGAAATGCTCAACTCCATGAAGGGCAATGTCCTGGACCCCGATCTGGTGGATGTTTTCTCCTCCATCCTCGCACGCGGCAATCCCCTCCCTGAAGCGGATCGATGACACGTTGAAGCTGAAAGCGCCGAGACCAAGCTGCGTAACAATATTCGGATGCCTGTCCCCGAAGGGTTGTCCCGGCCCTGCAGTACGCACCCGCAAAGAGATCCCCGCCTGCTGACCCGCGTTCGGTTCTACCCCGGCGTGGGTTCCTCAAACGTTCATTTTGAGTAATTCGGCTGCATTCTTCCAGAAGATCCTGTCCTCGAGACTTCGGTCTCCTCTGCAAGCCTTCTTCGCGGCACGGACAGCCGGGAGCCTGTTTCCATACGGCCAGTCCGAGGCGTACATGACCTTTTCCGGACCGAATGCCCTGATGAGTTTCCGTATCGTCGAGGGGGGCTGAAAAGAGGTATCCACCCACACATTCTCGTATCTGTAAAGCCTCTCGATAACCTCATTCACTTCAAAGAGCCCCGAGTGCCCGACGATGAAACGGGCCTTCGGAAAAGAGGAGATCAGTTTCTCGGCATACTGGACCTTCCCGTACTCTGGCTCCTCGTTCTCCCTGCGGGAACCCCGGTAATAGGAAAAAACCCCGCAGTGGATGAGTATTGGCAGTCCGTGAGGCACGAAAGCCTCGACCGCTGAAAACACATCTCCGCTCGTAAGCGGCATGCGCTGGATTATCCCGTGGAGCTTCAAGCCCTTTGCACCGTTTGCCACATCTCTTGCCAGGGTCTGCTCGAAATCCCGGTGCACATAATCGATCCCGGTAAACGGGATGATGCCCGCGTCTTTCTGGGATGCCCTCCTCAGATCTTCGAATGTTACATACGGGGGAATCGGCATGCAGCAACTGAAGCGTATGCCCGCCTCGTCCATGGACTTTCGAAAGTTCTCCCGCGTGGCGATTGCGTTGCGTTCGATCTCGGCCATCGTTATCCATCTGCCGAGCAGCGGGTTTATGAACCTGCTCATCCCGAATTTCCTGTGGAGCATGGCTTCGGAAAGGCTTACCGGGTCGAATATCCGTCTCTTCCTGACCCCTGTCTTCTCGATCAGTTCGCCTCCCCCTGGATTCAGGATGTCACCGAGATGGGTATGGACATCAATGATTTTCAGCACGCGTGCCTCCTCCTTTTCAATTTTATAGAACCTTTTCAACAAATGTTCGTTGACGACCCCCCACCTCAAATCATCCCGGGATAATCCCCGGCATGTGAGATCGCCGGGTCTCCCTGGGGAAACATCTCCGCCTCGACGCTGGCGGAACATTTAAGGGTGACGTTCAGACGGCCAGGCTCTCCGTCATTGCATCCCCCTCGTAGAACCTGATACCACCGGAGGCAAGACTCGGCAAGAACTCGTCAGGGTCGATGCATGCCTCGGGCCCCATGACTCCCTTCTGCTGGATCTTGCACTTGAGGATCATCTGCGATTCCAAGAATCATGTATGCCGTGAAGTTCGCATCGACCTCCTTGATCTCGCCGGATTCGATCCACTGGGTGATTTTAATAAGATTTATCGAGATTCGCCCCGGCCTTGGGACGGCCATCGGATAAGGAAAAAGCCCGGAGAATCACAGGATTTTCCGGGCTCGTCATGATTACGTCCCCAAGGGGATTTGAACCCCTGCTGCCGGCGTGAAAGGCCGGTGTCCTGGGCCTAG
>JBASVF010000023.1:0-2050 GCA_049275795.1 Desulfomonilia bacterium | reverse complement strand
GCGCCGGTCCGGGCGGTCATGCTCCACATCAGCAGGATCCGCCACCAGGAGAGGTCTTCGGGCAGTGCTGGGGGCACCTGCTCCAGCAGGTACCCGAGCGCAGGCCTCAAGGCGCTGCGGGCGCCTGACTCCAGGCGGCGGATGCCGAAGACGGAAGCGAGGATGGAGTGAACCGCCTCGGCGGTATCCACGATCACCGCCTCGTCGCTCTCCGGGGCGAGGTGCTCTCTCACCTGCCGGAAAAACGCCGCAAGGCCCTCGAGCAAGGGCTCGGGTACCGTGCCCGCTGCCAGCCCCTTTTTCACGACACCGGAGAGGAAGGACCTGCCCAGGACCGACCTGAACGGACCGAGGATCTGCCTGAGGGAGAGCTCCCTGAGCTCGGACATCACGTCCGGAACTCCCCTGCCGCTCAAGTCCTCGAAAAGCCGCCTCACCTCGCCGTCCACGTCGCGCACCTCGCGAAAGCCCATGAACACGTTAGACTTGAAGGCTCCCAGGCTCACCAGGAGGCCCTCGGCACACAGGGCCCGCCCGGATCTCAGGTACTGCAACCCCTCGCGAAAGTCCTCGAGCACGTAGTACACGTTCTCGTCCGAAGAGAGCCTCAGGGCCTCGCCCAGACTCTTGTGCACGAGCCGCCTCCTGCCGTCTCCCGTGTCCAGGGCCATGCCCACGGAGCGCCTCACCCACCCCCTGGCCTCGGCGTAGCGGTTGTTGTAGACCACCAGGGCCCGCTCGTCGCCCGCCATGTTCGAGTAGGCGAACACGTCCTCGTTGACGTGCCCGTCCTCGCTCGCCACGTCGAAGAGCGTGAAGTGCTCGGCGTCGCTGAATAGGTAGCGCTTCCTGAGCAGGGGGAATATCTCGCGCTCGTGGCGCGCCACCAGGTGCCCGTCCACGCCCTCGTCCCAGTAGGAGCGCCGGTACTCCATGCCGTACTTTTCGCCGAAGCCCTCGATCTGGCCGTGGCCGAACATGGGCAGCCCGGGCAGCGTCACCATGAGGGTGGCCACGCCGAAGTACTTGTCGCCCTTGCCGAACTGGGCCACCGCGGGCTCCTCGTCCGGGTTGTTCATAAAGTTCACGAAGCGCCTGAGGATCTCGGGGTTGAAGCGCAGCACGTTCTTCATCACGTCGCGGTACTTGCTGTTCTCCTCGCTTTTGAGCATGTTCATGAAGGCGCTGTTGTAGACCCGGTGCATCCCCAGGCTCCGGACAAAGTAGCCCTCCATGAGCCAGAAGGCCTCGGCCAGCAGCAGGGTGTCCGGGGCCTCGGCCGCGACCCGGTCCACCAGCTCCCGCCAGAACTCCTGGGGGAACATCGCGTCGAAGTCCTCCTGGGAAACGCTGTGGGCTGAGCGCGAGGGTATGTCGCCCCCATACCCGGGCAGGGGGTACCAGAGCCTCTGGAAGTGGCGCTTCGCCAGGGTCATGGCCGCATCGAAGCGGATGACCGGGAAGTCTTTCGCCACCTCTATGGTCTTGCGGATGACCGCATCCCTGACCTCGGCCTTGAGGAAGTCGAGCTGGGCGGTGTCGTTCCAGGGGGTGCTCGTGCCGTCGTTGCCATGGTAGATGTAGCGGGTCTCGCCGGTGTGGCGGTCGTGGCGCCTGAACACCACGGCCGCGTCGGTGCGGCTCCAGTAGCCGTCCTCGATCTGGACCTCTACGCGGTCGTCCCCGGAGAGATTCTCGCCCGTAAAGCGGTACGAGGGGAACGGGCTGTGCCCGAGCTGGATGAACCAGTCAGGATGCTCGATCACCCACTTCGAGTAGATGCCCGTGTGGTTGGGCACCATGTCGGTGGCGAGCCGGATGCCGTAGCCCATGGCCCGCTGCTTCAGGCTCTCGAAGGCCTGCCTGCCGCCCAGGTCCCAGGCTATCGTGTAGTCGTAGACAGAGTATGCCGAGGCCGCCGCCTCGGGGTTGCCGGTGAGCTGCTTGATCCGGCGCGAGGCAGGGCTGCGCTCCCAGACGCCGATGAGCCACAGCCCGGTGATGCCCCAACGCGCGAGCTGCTCGAGCTCTTCGTCCGGGATCTCGTCGA
>JBASVF010000022.1:0-5955 GCA_049275795.1 Desulfomonilia bacterium | reverse complement strand
TTGCCATCATCAGGTCACGCCGGCTGATCGAACCGTTTCCCATCGCGCAAGTCTCCTTTCATTTCACTCTCCGGGCACCGGGAAAATCCGAGGGGTGTCCGAACGTCCCCCCCCCCCGCGCGGACATCCCGGGCGCCGTCTCTCCACCCGGGGTCTGTCCCTAGGCAGGCCGCCCGGTGGTCGGGATATCCAGCATCTTCATCTTCTCGTAGAGCCAGGAGCGGCTGATGCCCAGGAGCCTGGCCGCCCGGGCCTTGTTTCCGTCCGCCCGCTTGAGCGCCTTGAGCAGGAGCTCCCGCTCATGGCGTTCGCGGCTGGACCTCAAGGGGCGGTCCCCCGCCTGCGGGACGCCCCCTTCCTCCTGCTCTACGGCCCGGTCGCGGAGCGATCCGGGCAGGTCGCGCATCTCGATGAGAGGGCCCCGGGCAAAGTTGATGCCCCGTTCGATCACGTTCTCAAGCTCCCGCACGTTGCCGGGCCAGTCGTGCGCGAAGAAGGCCTTGCGAACCTCGGCCGAGATCCCTTTCACCTGCGTGCCGAAAATCCGGTTATATTTTTCCAGGAAGTACTGGACAAGCAGATTGATGTCCTGCCTGCGGTCCCTCAAGGGAGGGATGTGCAGTCTGATGACGTTGAGGCGGTAGAACAGGTCGGAACGGAACTTCCCCTGCGCCACGAGCTCCTCGAGGTCGCGGTTGGTGGCGGCTATGAACCGCACATCTATTTTCCTGACCTCGTTCGAGCCGACGGGCTCGAAGCACCGCTCCTGGATCACCCTGAGGAGCTTGCCCTGCAGCTTGAGCGGCAGGTCGCCGATCTCGTCGAGAAACAGGGTGCCACCGTTCGCCATGGCCAGCTTGCCCTGTTTGCCGCTTCGGTGCGCGCCGGTGAACGCACCCGGTGCATAGCCGAAAAATTCCGATTCCATGAGGCTCTCGGGGATCGCGGCACAGTTCACCTTGACGAGCGGGCCATTGCGGTAGGGGCTGCCGTGGTGAATGGCCTGGGCCACGAGCTCCTTGCCCGTGCCGCTCTCCCCGGTGATGAGAATGCTGGAGCTGCCCCGGGAGACGATCTCGGCCTCCTCGATCACCTGCAGGAAGGCCGGATCCGCCGTGACGATCCGGTCGAAGCCGTCGCCATCTGAAGGCTCCTGATCCGCAAGCCGCGGTGAGCCGGCGAGCTCCCGGTCGATCCGGGCGAGCTTTCGCGCCAGCTCCTTGATCTGCTCGAGGTTCCTAAACAGGATCTTGGCAACCGCACCCATCACCTGGCCGTCCCGCACGATGGGCAGGCATGACATCACGTACGGAACTCCCTTGATGAACTGCAGACTGTTCATCTCCGGGACCCCGGTACGGATCACCTTCATGATCGGGGTGTTCTCCATGGCCTCCTCCACGGGCCGCCCGGTCACCAGGCCTCCCCGGCTCCGGAAGAAGCGCTCCGCCGCCCGGTTGGCCATGGAGATCCTGCCCTGCTCGTCCACCACCACGATCCCGTCGTAGGCCAGGTCCATGACCGACTGCAGGGTGCGGTACACCCGGGTGACACTCTTGAGCTCCTCTGCGACGCGCACGAGCTCGGTGGTGTCCTGGAACACGACGATCAGCCCGGCAGCGCCGCCCTCCCCGGTGAGCGGGGTGATATTGCACAGCAGGCTCATGCCCTTTCCCTGGCAGATGCGGCCCACCAGGGGGCGTGCGCCCCGGAGCGCTCCGGCGGCGTCGAGCCCGGGCAGCAGGTCGTCCGCGGGCCTGCCCACCGCCCGCTCCCGGGTGGTGGAGAGGATCGCGAGGGCGGCGCGGTTGAGCTCCGCCACCGTCCCATCAGCGTCTACGACCAGCAGCCCGTTGTGCATGGTCTGCAGGACCGCATTGAGCTCGCTGTTGAGCCGGGTTTCCCGTGAGAGCATGGCCATGATCATGCCCGCCTTGGTGAGCACTCCTGTGATCCGCCCGGAATCATCGATCACGATCGCGTTGCCCGCCCTGCTCGTGCGCACGATCTCCCGCACCTCCTCGTAGGGCAGGTTCTCGTCGAGCATCAGGATGTCGGTCGAGAACACCCCCTGGATCGGCTCGTCCGGAGACCGGCCCTCGGCCAGGGCGTCGAAGAGGTTTGCCTTGGTCATGATGCCCACCAGCCCTCCCCGGTCGCCCACCACCGGCAGTGCTTCCAGATGCGTCTCCCGGAAAAAGCGGGCGGCGCTCCTGAGGTCGTCTTTCGGCGTGAGCACCTTGAACGAGCGGGTCATGATATCTTTCAGAAACATGGCCGGATGATGAACCTCCCAAGGGCGTCAATGGTACCCCAATGCCTTTTTCCATAGCATTTTCACCATGAAAAGGCGATGGCTTTTATCATGTGCCTGAGGAGGTGCGACGGGCCTGTCAGCGTCTCTTTGCGCCTTCCTCACGCTTTCCGGCCGTGAGGGCGGGATCGTCCCGCCGGCCCGCCGGTGGGTTCTCCATGGACCGGCGCTGACGGGCTGCATCCCGGTACCTGCCCGTGCTGCACGGATCCTCCCCGCCGTCCCGATACCGGGCGGAGATGAGGGCCGGATTTCCGGCAACTGCCTGTTGATGCAGGGCTTCAGGCCGGTGTATAGAAGAACATGGCAGTGAGCGTTGGGCTGACGGCCCCCAGGGGCCCGGTTTCCCGGCAGGGCTTCAAGACCGGGCCTTGGGAGGCGGGGCGCCTTTTCCCAGGTCGATGCCGGAGGTTGTCATGAACAGGGTCTTTACCAGGAGGAACATCGTCTTCGGGCTTCTGCTCGTGTCGTTCATCATTGTCTTCGAGATCGTGCTGGCACGGCTCGGGCTTCCTGCCTGGCCAGCCTTCATGGTCATGGTGTGCTTCTTCGTCGAGCACGAGAACCCCGGTACGGCCCTCAACATTCTCATCGGAGGATTCTGCGGGATCTTCTGCGTGGTGCTCCTGGGGCTCTTCGAATCGGTCTTTAGCGCATACCTTGGTGCCGAGGCCGCAAAGCTCACCTTCATCGGCCTGTTCGTCTACTCGATCGTGCTGTTCAAGGACTTCCTGCCTCAAGTGTTCAACAGCTTTGCCTTCCTGTTCTTCCTGGCGGCCTCCATTGCCTCGCGCACGTCGAACCCCCAGCCTTTCGTGTGGATGGGGACAGAGCTGGTAGTGGGCGGGATCTTCATTGCCGGGGTCCTGGGCATCGGCAGGCTTACCGCCGCCATCCTGGGCGAGCAGGGGGAAGTCGCGGCGTCAGTGGAGCCGTCCTGCGCAAACAGGCCGGAAGGCGAACCTTGAGTGCAAGGGCTGGCAACGTATTATTCACATACCATGGGAGAGCTTTCCCCGGATGACCCGCACCATTGTGGGTTCCCGGGATGTTCGAGGGGCGCTGCGATTTTTCGAGACGAGGACGTTCCTTTTCTACGGATGACCATACAGCCGCGCCGCATTCCCAGATACATGGAGGAGAAACCATGGAACAGGCAGTTTCGTACAGTCCGGAGGGGAGGGCATACCCGCTTCCCCGCAAGGAGGATTATGCAAAGGAATTCCAGAGGCTCGAAGAGGCGGTCCGCGAGCAGCGCGCACTCGGCCGGCAGATCGTCGTAGTGATGGGCCTGGGATTCGTGGGGGCGGTCATGGCGGCTGTCGTGGCCGACAGCACGGACCGCAAAACCGGCAGGGCCATGAAGTATGTGATCGGCATGCAGCGGCCCAGCGCCCGGAGCTTCTGGAAGATCCCGATGCTCAACAGCGGGGTTTCCCCCATCAAGGCAGAGGACCCGGAGGTGGATATCCTCATCAGGCGCTGTGTGCTGGAACGGGGAAACCTCTCCGCCACCTACACCTACGATGCCCTGAGCCTTGCAGACGTGGTGGTGGTGGACGTGCAGTGCGACTTCCTCAAGCAGGAGCTGGGCAACTGCAGGACCGGCAGGGCCGAGATATCGGCACTGGAGGAATCCATGAGGATCATCGGCGAGAAGATCGGGCCCGAGTGCCTGGTGCTCATCGAGACCACAGTGCCGCCGGGCACCACCGAGTACATCGCCTACCCCACGCTCAAGAAGGCCTTCACCGCCCGGGGCATAAACCGGGAACCGCTGCTGGCGCACAGCTACGAGCGGGTCATGCCCGGAAGGGACTACGTGCGCTCCATCCGCGATTTCTGGCGCGTGTGCAGCGGCATCAACGAGGAGAGCAGGACGAGGGTGGAGCGGTTCCTCTCGGACGTGCTCAACGTGGAAGAGTACCCGCTCACGGTCCTGGACCGGCCGCTGGAGAGCGAGACCGCCAAGATCGTGGAGAACAGCTACCGGGCCGTGATCCTCGCCTTCATGGACGAATGGAGCAACTTCTGCGAGAAGAACGGCGTGGATCTCATCAAGGTCATCAAGGCCATCAAGGTTCGCCCCACGCACAACAACATGATCTTTCCCGGGCCCGGCATCGGCGGCTACTGCCTTCCGAAGGACGGCGGCCTGGGGGTATGGGCATGCCGGCACCTGATGGGCTTCGAGGACGAGGCATTCACCATCACCCCTGCCGCGATCGACATCAACGACACCCGGGCGCTCCATGCCGTGCACCTCATCCGCGACGCGCTTCGCAACATGGGCAAGATCGTGGCCGCCTCCGTGGTGACGGTGCTCGGCGCCTCCTACCGGGAGGACGTGGGAGACACCCGCTACAGCGGCTCCGAGCTCATGATCAGGAAGATATCCGAGATGGGCGGCGATGTGCGGGTCCACGACCCCTACGTGGATCACTGGTGGGAGTTCGAGGCCCAGGATACCTACCCTGCGGTGGGCGCAAGCTGGGCACGGTTCTTCAGAAACCAGGAGGGGCTCAAGTCCCTCAAGGTGAGCCACGATCTCCCCGCTTCGCTCAAAGGCTCAGACGCCGTGGTCCTTGCGGTCAGGCACGCCCCATACCTCGAGCTCGATCCGGACGAGGTAGTGGAGATGATCGGATGCCCGGCCGCAATCATCGACTGCTTCGGCATCCTTGACGACAGGAAGATCAGGCGGTTTTTCGAGCTCGGCTGCGAGGTCAAGGGCCTCGGCCGCGGCCACATCCAGCGCATCAAGGAAGAGGTGAGATCGGGCAGGCTCTCCCCGTCCCCGGCTTCCCGCGACGGGGAAGACGAGGCGCCGAAGGGCGAGGCCGCGGAAGGATGAGAGCAGTGTCCGAAAAAGGGCCTTGGGCCTTTTAGGCTCTTGACTGCCGGATATTTTCTGTTATTTTTTATTGCGGGCGGCAGCTCCGGCGAGCGGCCTGCAGCGCCTATCGCCTCAGGGCCGGTCCCGCCCTCCAGGCCCAGCCCGAGCGGCGACCATGGACAGCCCGGGCAGGGAATGGGAAAAGAGGATGCGATATGGGTGAATCGGTAGATTCTCGTGAGCGTATATCGGGCGCCAAGGCTTGGATCGCCTCTTGCCTGGGCGCAGGACCCGGAGGATGGGTTTTTCCCTGAGGCGTTTTCTGCTCGTGACCCTGCTCGTGCTCTGCGTCTGCTCCGGCCTGTGCTCGTGTGCCGTGGGAAACTATCCCAGGCCCCGGTCCTGGCCGAACGCTCACGCAGCCGACACTCATCCCTGCGGGGGCATCAACGGAACATACGTCGACCGGGGTTCGAGCAGCTGTGATTGGCTGCCCCCGGCGTTTGCCAGCTTCAGCCGCATCTTGGAGCCCGTTCTCTTCCATGACCTCTTTCCGGCCAGGCGTCTCGGAACGGCGCACCGGATCGGGATACGCACCTCTGAAGGCGGCCGTGTCCACGTCATGGTCTTCGACAAGGCCGGCAACCCCATCTACCTGAGCCCTGCGAGCGGTCTGCGGGCAAAGTGCGGCGTTAACGGCATCGAGCTTTCCTACCGGCTGAGGATAGACCCGTGCGAGGGCGTCTCTTTCGTGAGCGGCAGGCTGCTGCTTTACCGCGGGACGGACGGATCGCTGATATGCAGA
>JBASVF010000021.1:0-5249 GCA_049275795.1 Desulfomonilia bacterium | reverse complement strand
AAGCAGGTGAGAGAATCCCTCGATCAATACAAACAGGGCGGCCGAGAGGATCTTGCATCCGTTGAGGAACAGAATCTCGCCATCCTGAAGTCATACCTGCCCGAGCAGCTCAGCGACGAGGCGATCGCAGCAATCGTAAAGCGGATCATTTCCGAGACCTCTGCCACGAAAAAGGACTTCGGCATGGTCATGAAAAAGACCATGGCAGAGGTGGGCGCTCAGGCTGACGGCAAAAAGGTGAACAGCATAGTTTCGCAGTTACTGCACTGATTCCTTTTATTAGATTCTAACAAACGATACCGGCTCGGCCGCCGGTGCACCTGTGTGCTCATGGGAGAAGATCTGCTCGAGTTTTCTGCGCTGAAAAGCTACATTCGGTCGTTCGTGGCGTCCGACATGGGTTTGAGCGCCATGGACAAGCTGCATCCGCTCGACTCCTGGGACGAGGTGCGCGGGCGATGGGCCCTGCTCGATGAGATGATGTCCCTGGTGGTGTCAGGGGAAGATGCCGGATTTTCGGCGGTCCCGGACATCAGGGAGCTTCTGGATATTCGTGAGGGCGCCATACTCGAAGGGAAGGATATCGTCATGGTGGCCGGGGTGATCACCGATATCGCGCGCGTCAAGCGCAGCATGGAGAAGGCAGGGAGCGCCCTGGCATCGCTGGCTGCTTCAATTGATCCGCTTGAGGAATTGCCCTTCGAGATCAACTCCACGCTCCTTCCCACCGGAGAGATCTCTGATTCCGCGAGCCCTGTCCTGCGAAGGCTCCGCAAGCAGGCGCGGACGTTGAGGGCCGCCATCCTCGAAAAACTCTCGGGCATCATGGATGGCCTGAAGAAGCAGTCCATGGTCATGGAAGACCTCATCACGATCCGCAACGAGCGGTATGTCATCCCCTTGAGGCACGACTATAGCAGCCATATCAAAGGCATCACCCACGACTACTCCCGCAGCAACAAGACCGCCTATGTCGAGCCCCTGGCCGTGGTGGACGAGAACAACACCCTGAACCAGATACGATCCGACATCAAAGAAGAGGAGCTCGGCATCCTCCGGGACCTGACCTCGCTGATTCTCGCACACGGTGAAGCCATCCGGGAAAACCTCGAGGTATACGGCCAGCTCGATCTGATCCATGCGAGCGCCTGCTGGGCGGTCAAGCACGATGCGGTCATCCCGGGGCTCTCCGAGGAAGGGGTCGAGATCGAGGGCGCGCGGCACCCCGTGCTCTTGGAGCGGCTGGGAAAGAAGCGGACCGTTCCGCTCGACATCCGGATGCCCCGCGACAAGAACTGCCTCATCATCTCAGGCCCGAACGCGGGCGGCAAAACCGTCGCCCTCAAGACGCTCGGGCTCCTGATGCTCATGGCAAAGAGCGGGCTCGCCATTCCGGCAAAGGAGAGCTCGGTGATCTATCCGGTGGGCGCGATCTGGGTGGAGATGGACACGAACCAGGACATTCAGCACGGCCTGTCGTCGTTTACCGCCCATGCGCTCTCGCTGAAAAGGATCTATGAAGGGCTCGCCGAAGGCGACCTCGTGCTCCTGGACGAGCCAGGCACCGGGACCGATCCCGCGCAGGGGGCGGCCATCGCGGTAAGCTGCATTGACGCGTACCGGAAGAAGGGGGCGCGGGTGATCGTCACCTCGCACGCGGACCTGATCAAGCTCTACGGGCTCTCCAGCCCGGGGGTGGAAAACGCGGCCACCGCCTTCGACGACTCGGGTCTCAGGCCGCTGTACCGCCTCCAGTATGGCATGATCGGCCAGAGCAGGGCGTTCGACATCCTCACCTCCATTGACTTCCCCCGGGAGATTCTGCGCGAGGCAGAAGGCATCGCGTCCCGCGAGGGCGGCTCAGCGCTGGCAAAGGCCATGGAGGACATGGCCTGCACCGCCTCGCTGAAAGAGCAGGCGGCCCGCGATGCCGAGCAGGCGGCGATTTTCAGGGAAAAGGCGGAGCAGGCCTATCAGGAGATGGAGCGCGAGAAGGTCGAGTTCTCGCTCAGGTACAGGCGGCTCATGGAGCGGGTGGAGGAGCTCATCCGCAAGCCCCGGCCGAAAGAGCGGATCGAGCGGGTCCGGGCGTCGGAGGAGGCCAGGGAGATCGAGGCGGTGCTCGAAAACGTGGAGCCTGCCCGGGTGCTCGAGGTGCAGCCGGGCTCCTCGGTCATCCTCAAAGGGACCGGGGCGCGGGGCAGGGTGGTGGATGTCTCCCGCGATCAGGCCGAGGTGCTCATGGGAGACAAGCGTCTGAAGGTGGGCCTGGACCAGATCGAGGCCGCGGCGACCGATGAAGACCGGAAGCAGGAGCGGGTGCGGGTGAGGTCGCGGGTGTCTTCCGGATACGTATTCCCGGTGAAAGTCGTGGGCATGCGGGTGGACGAGGCCCTGCCGCTCGTCGAGAAGGCGGTGGATCAGGCGCTCGTCTCGGGCCAGCCGCAGATCGAGATCATTCACGGTTCCGGCACGGGCCGGTTGAAAAGCGCAATCCGGGAGTATCTGAAGGGCCTTGGCGTCGTGAAGGGAATATCCGACAGCCCCATGAGCGAAGGGGGCGGGAACAAAACCATAGTGATGTTTGAAGCGGGCTGATGGACAGGGCTGATGTTGAAAAGGTAAAGGGCTCCATCGACATCGTCTCGGTGATCTCAGGATATGTGAGCCTGAAGAAAAGGGGGCGCACGTACGTGGGCTTGTGTCCGTTCCATACCGAAAAGACACCCTCGTTCCATGTCGACTCAGCGAGGCAGACCTACAAGTGCTTCGGGTGCGGCAAGGGCGGGGACGCCTTCAGCTTTCTCATGGAGATCAAGGGCGTAAGCTTTCCGGAGGCTCTCCAGGAGCTGGCCCGGCAGGCCGGCATCACCCTGGAGAAAAGGGGCAGGCGGCAGAGCTCGGAGACGAGAATGCTCTACGAGGCGAACCGTCTGGCCCTCATGTTCTACCGGGACATGCTGCGCTCCCCGCGGGGCGAGGCCGCCATGTCCTATCTGAAGGAACGGGGCCTGTCGCAGGAGACCATCGATGCCTTCGAGCTGGGCTATGCCCCGGACTCGTGGGACTCCCTGCTGCGGCTCTTCAGATCCCGGGGCGTCTCGCCCGAGGTGGGGGCCAGATGCGGGCTTTTCGTCGAGCGGGACTCGCGCGGCCATTACGACCGCTTCCGCAACCGGGTCATCTTTCCCATCCGGGACATCTCTTCTGAGGTGATCGGGTTCGGGGCCCGGATACTCGGCCCCGGAGAGCCCAAGTATCTCAATACCCCCGAGTCGGCCATATTCAAGAAACGCAAGATCCTCTACAACCTCCACCAGGTCAAGGGGCTGCTCCGGAATACCGGCGTGGCGGTGGTGGAGGGCTACATGGACGTGGTCTCCCTGAGCAATGCGGGGTTCCGCGAGGCGGTGGCCACCCTGGGCACCGCGCTGAGCGAGGACCACGTTCAGCTCCTGAGCAGATTTACCGATAAGGTCAACCTGGTGTTCGACGGCGACGCTGCGGGCAGGAACGCCATGGTGCGCGCCGTGGAGCCGTTTCTCGGCTTCGATATCGTTCCCCGGGCAGTGCTGCTGCCCGACGGAAAAGACCCGGACGATGTCGCGCGGACCGACCGGGGATTGTGGAGCGATCTCCTGGCCGGAGCGCCGTCGCTGTGGGATTTTATTTTCGATGAATCCTTTTCCACCCGTGATTCATCAAAACTTGAAGATAAAAAGAGCCTTATGAAGGAGCTTGTTCCCGTCATCTCCCGTGTCCGGGACCCGCTTTTCCGGGAACTCCTGGCGCAGAGACTGTCCTTGAGGCTCGGGGTTTCGCAGGAAGTCGTTGTCCGGGAGATGAAACAGGGTGGTGGTGACGGGAGACCCGCTGCTCCTTCCCGGAACACGTCTGGTGAGCGCCGGCCGGTGGAAGAAATCATGATGCGGCTCATGCTCTTCGATGACCGTGCGATAAGAATGGCAAAGCTGTTCGGCTTTGCAGGGGAGTTTAGAGACAACGATCTTTCCGCTCTTGCCCGATACCTGATAGATCACGGCAAAGAGGGGCTGGATGCGTCTGCGTGCCCGGACCATATCAGGCATGCGGCTTCCCGCATCATGGCCGACGGCGAATTTCCCGGAGACCCGACCAAGGCCCTGATCGACATGGGCTGCCGGTTCAAGAGCCGGGCTATCGGCGCGGACATACAGAGGATACAGCGGGAGCTGGTTCAGGCTGAGGAAAACGGCGACCGGGCAAAGAGAAACAGTCTGCTCGTGGAGCGCCAGAACAAAGTCAACGAGAGAAAGCACATACGAGCGTATGTGATGGAGGTGCTACAGAGGATATGAGCGAGAAAAAGGCCTATACCAAAGAAGTGAAAAAACTGATTGCCATTGGGAAGTCCAAGGGTTACCTTACCTACGACGAGGTCAACGATGCCCTCCCCGATGACATGATCACCCCCGACGATCTCGAAGATGTCATGGACCTTTTCTCCGAAAAGGATATCCAGCTCGTGGATACCGAGGAAGATTACGAGGATACCGATGACGGGACAGATCTTCAGGAAGATGGAGCCTTGCGGTCGCCGGACCCCGTAAAGATGTATCTGCACGAGATGGGCTCCGTATCCCTGTTGTCCCGGGAAGACGAAACGGAGATCGCCAAGAGAATCGAAGCCGGGCAGCGCCAGATTTTGAACGTCATCATCAATTCTCCCGTAACGGTAAAAGAGGTCATCCAGAT
Source organism: Desulfomonilia bacterium (assembly GCA_049275795.1). Taxonomy (GTDB): domain Bacteria; phylum Desulfobacterota; class Desulfomonilia; order UBA1062; family UBA1062; genus Phosphitivorax. The sequence continues at coordinate 515 of JBASVF010000021.1, read as the reverse complement.
CGGGGCTGCCCTGAAGGCAGGAGAGATCAGGCTCAAGGACGTGGTGGATATCGACGACATGTTCGATGTCGAAGAAGAGGCCGCCGACGTGAAGATCCTGGAGGCCATCGGCGAGATCGAGAACAGGCAGGCGGACCTCAAGAGCCTCAAGGTGCAGTTTTTCCATGCTTCCAGCCCAGCCCGGAAGGACAAGATCAAGCACGATATGGCCACCGTGAGCCGGGACATCGTGCGGCTCATTCACGACATCCATTTCCTGCCCGAGCAGATCGAGCTGTTCGGCAACCGGCTCAAGGAGCTCAAGCGCCAGATCGAGACCAAGGAAGGCATGCTGTCTCTCTACGAGCAGCGCTTTGCCCGCGACATCAACGAGATCAGGGAGCTCCATGATCTGATCTGCCTGGGCGGCGAGAATGCCGAGGCGTGCGCCTTCCTGGAAAAGCATGCCCTCTCCCCCGAGGAGCTCGCGGTCATCACCGAGGAGATGGAAAGGATCATCAGGGATATCAAGGCCC
>JBASVF010000020.1:0-4682 GCA_049275795.1 Desulfomonilia bacterium | reverse complement strand
ACCTCGGGGTTGGCGATGAGCTTCTGCGGATCGGTCTCGGTTATGCCCTTCGACTGGGCCCATCTGGTCAGCTCGGGGAAGCAGGGCACGATGAGGGCCGTCAGGTACTTTCTCCGGTCGCCGATCACCGCGATCTGCTCGATGAGCGGTTGCGAGGTAAACATCCCCTCGATCACCTGCGGGGCCACGTTCTTGCCCCCGGCGGTGATGAGGATGTCTTTCTTGCGGTCGGTTATGGTCAGGTACCCATCCTGGTCGATGGTGCCGATATCGCCCGTGTAGAACCACCCGTCCTTGGTGAGCACCTGCTCAGTGTCCTCGGGCCGGTTGTAGTACCCCTTCATGACCTGGGGCCCGCGGATCATGATCTCGCCGTCCTCGGCTATCTTGCACTCGGTGCGCGGGAGCGGGGGGCCGCAGGTGCCCAGCTTGATCGGGGTGAGGTGCTTGAGGCTGTTGAGGTGCGTCATCGGGGAGGTCTCGGTGAGCCCGTAGCCCACGTGCACCTCAACGCCGATGATCTGGAAGAACGCATTGATCTCATTTGACAGGGGCGCCCCGCCGATTCCGAGGGAGAGGATGCAGTCGAGGCCCAGGGCCTTTCTGAGCTTCGAGTAGATGAGCTTGTCGAATGCCCGGTAGATCAAGGACAGGGGGAAGGGTATGGGCCTGTTGGTGAGAATGTAGGGAAGCGCGGCGTTCCCTGCTTTCATGGCGGCGTTGAACAGGGCTTTTTTGGATTTGGGCGCTTTCCCCAGCTGCCCCATGACGCCCTCGTAGATCTTTTCCAGAACGCGCGGAACGTACAGTCCGAGCGTAGGCCTGATATCCTTGAGGTCCTCGATCAGGGTGTCCGAGCCTTTCGTGTAGGCGAGGGTGCCGCCTTCCTTCATCATGGAGTTGTAGCCCACCATGCGCTCGAGCGCGTGGGAGAGCGGCAGGAGCGACACGCAGGTGCACTTCTCGGGGAAGGGGTGATGCTGGGTGAACTGCATGACGTTGGTTACCATGTTGGAATGTGTCAGCATGACGCCCTTGGGATTGCCCGTGGTGCCCGAGGTGTAGATCAGGGTCGCGACGTCCTCGACATCGATCTTCCTGATGCGGCGGTCGATCTCGTCAAGGTCGGGGTTGTCCCTGCCGGTCCGGAGGGCATCGGAGAATCTCACCACCATGGGATCGTCGTACGTGAGATCGTCGAAGACGATGATCTCCTGCAGGCCCTGAAGACGCCCTTTTTCCTTGAGCAGGTTATCGACCTGGAACTTCCCGGCGCACATGCATATCTTCGACCCGGAATCGGTAAGGATGTATTCGGCTTCCGGGCCGGAGTTCGTAGGATACACGGTGACGTTCGTAGCCCCGACGGACAGGGATGCGATATCCGAGATCACCCATTCCGGCCGGTTGCCGGAGTAGATGGCGATCCTGTCTCCGGGCTGGATGCCCCGTTTCAGAAAGTACGAGGCCAGGGCGTTTATCCTCTCGCCGATATCGGCGTAGGTGTACTCTATCCATCTCTTGTCGGCATCGCGGATCTTGAGGAACACGATATCGCGGGATTTCTCGACCTGGTTTCTGAAAATACCGGGGATCGTGGTTTGATCGTACGGTTGATACCCTCTCATTGTACCCTCCAATCGTGGTGTATCCGGGTTCCAAGCCCGGTTGCCATGTAAGCCAAGGAAACAAAAGCAACAATGACTTAAGAATCAAACCGAAGCTGTTAAAAATATACACATAACATTGATAAATTGCAACTGTAATGAAAGGTAATTCTTACAGGCGTCCTTGCTCGACGATCGCCCGGATCTCAACGGGATCATCGAAGGCCGAGCAACCAGAAGGCAGAAGACCGTGCAAGCATCAGTTAAACACATGCTACGGAGAGGCAGGTGGGAAAACCGGCTCCCGGGTGAAGGTATCAAGGGAGAAATCCCGGCCTCAGGGGGCGGCCCGGTGCCGTCTGGGTACCGCCGGCACAGGGCCGCTCCATGCCGGGAGGGACCCCATCTTTCACCCCCGGGCGACTGTGGTGAGTGGCACGAAAAAAACATTGGTGGCAATTTATCCTTGACTCCTGACCGGGCCGGTGGTACACAGGAGCTTGAAAATGAGGGGGAAGCCGGGCTCCGGTTCGATTCCACCCGGCCGCGTACCCGTGCATGATCCGCCGAGAGGCTGTCAGCAGATAACTTTGGAGGAGGATCCATGAAGGTGAAGGCTAGCGTTCTCGTTACCGTGTTCGTTCTTGCATGTCTGGCAAGTGCTCACGCACACTTCGGGATGATCATTCCCTCGGATGATATCGTAACCCAGGGTGAGCCTGGTGAGCTGAAGGTGCAGCTCCTCTTCGCCCATCCCTTCGAAGGCCGGGGAATGCCGCTCGAGAAGCCGGCGAGGTTTGGTGTGCTCTCGGGAGACGCAAGGACGGACCTCCTTGATACGCTTCGCGAGGTAACACTGATGGGCGGCAGGGCCTGGGAGACCGTCTACCGGGTGAAACGGCCCGGGGTCTATATCTTCACCATGGAGCCAAAGCCATACTTCGAGCCTGCCGAGGACTGCTACATCATCCACTACACCAAGGTCATCACCAGCGCCTTCGGCCTGGAAGAAGGGTGGGACCGCGAGGTGGGGCTCAAGACCGAGATCGTCCCGCTCACGAGGCCCTTCGGCCTCTATGCGGGCAACGTGTTCCAGGGCGTGGTCAAGCTCGACGGCAAGCCGGTGCCCGGGTGCGAGGTCGAGGTCGAGCTCTTCAACCGCGAGGGAACCTACACCGCGCCCTGCGACAGCTTTATTACCCAGGTCGTCAAGACGGACGCTAACGGGGTGTTCACCTATGCCGCTCCACGGCCGGGCTGGTGGGGTTTCGCCGCCCTGAACACCTCGAACGAGAAGATCAAGGGAAAGGACGTGGAGCTGGGCGCCGTACTGTGGGTCAGGTTTTACGAGATGAAGATGAAGTAGAGAACAGCGCATGCACATCTCAGAAGGCATCCTCAGCCCTCCCGTCCTCGCCGCCGGCGCGTCGCTGGCCGTTGTGGGCGTGGCCTACGGGCTCAAGCGAATGGACATGGAGAGCATCCCCAAGGTGGGGATGCTCTCCTCGGCATTCTTCGTGGCAGGTCTGATCCACGTCCCCATCGGCCCTGCAAGCGTGCACCTGGTGCTCAACGGGCTCATGGGAGTGCTCCTGGGCTGGGCCGCCTTCCCGGCGATCGCGGTCGCGCTCGCACTCCAGGCCATGCTGCTCCAGTATGGGGGCTTCACCGCGCTCGGAGTCAATATCCTGAACATGGCCGTGCCGGCAGTGGTGTGCCACTATCTCTTCAGGGGCCTCATCAGCCGGCCGGGCATGGGCGGGACCGTTGCGGCCGGTTTTGCCTGCGGATTCGCGGCCATCACCTTGAGCGTTCTTGGGGTCGCAGCGGTACTCGTGTTCACCGATCAGGCCTTCGTAACCCCGGTGAAGGTGGTGCTGGCGGCAAACGTACCCGTGATGGCGGTCGAGGGAATCATAACCGCCTTTGCCCTGGTCTTTCTCAAGAAGGTGAGGCCCGAGATCCTGGAGGTGCGTAGGTGAAGGTGCCAAGCTTTGCACAGGTCCGGGTATGGCTGCTGTGCGCGGCCTGCCTGCTGGTGCTGCATCCGCCCGTCCATGCTCACAAGGTCATGTCTTTTGCATGGATCGAGGGCGAGCGGGTGTACGTGGAAGGGTATTTCCCCGACGGCAAGAAGCTCGCCGACTCCCGGGTGGAGGTCTTCGATTCCCACGGCGCAAGGCTGGCCGAGGGCAGGACCGATGATCAGGGTGTATTTTCGTTTCCCGCCCCAGGCGAGGGCAGGATACGGGTTGTGATCACCGGGTCCATGGGGCATGCAAGCGAATGTTTCGTCGATGTCCCGGCCGGGATCGCGGGGGATACGGGTGGGCCTGGGAATGAAAGGCCCGCACAGGTGGACGTTATAGACGCCCCAGGGGAAGCGACGGAGGGCGGCTGGCACCAGGTCGAGCCGGGAGAAAGCCCGGGTGGCGGGCAGGATGTCGATGACGGGATGGAGGGCATCATCCGCTCGATCGTCTCTGAGGAGTTGGATACGAGGCTCGCCCCGCTCCAGCGTGAGCTCGCCTCGCTGAGGCAGGACAGGCCCTCGGTCACCGAGATCCTCGGCGGGATCGGCTATGTGATGGGGATCATGGGGCTCATCATGTACTTCAAGGCGCGATCGAGAAGGGATTCGTAGATGGACATCGAACTTTCCGCTTCCAGCCGTACGCCCATGAGCGCGCTGGACCCTCGCGTCAAGCTCATCGGCGTGATCGCCTTCTCGGTCGTGACGGCGTCGCTAGAGACCCTGCCCGCCCTGGCGGCCGCCCTGGTGCTGTCTCTCGGGCTCGTGGCCCTGGCGCGGATGCGGCTCAGGGACTTCCTCATGCGGCTCGCCGTGGTGAATCTCTTCATCGTCTTTCTCTGGCTGTTTCTGCCCTGGAGCATGTCAGGAGAACGGCTGTTCTCCCTGGGGCCGCTACAGATAAGCGACCAAGGGGTTTCCTACTCCCTGCTTCTGACCGTGAGGTCCAATGCGCTGGTGATCGCGCTCATGGCCCTGATGTCCCCGACCTCCATCGTTGCCATCACCCATGCCATGAGCAGCCTGCGCGTGCCTGATAAGCT
>JBASVF010000019.1:0-4653 GCA_049275795.1 Desulfomonilia bacterium | reverse complement strand
ATGATGAACAGGAGCGCCGGAGATCAAAAGCTTTTTGCGGTCATCGTCAATGTCCTGCGCAGAAAACACTATTCTCTCAAAACCGAGCGGTCGTATTTGTCCTGGATAAAGAGATTCATCGGCTATCACCACATGCGGCACCCGAGAGACATGAGCAAGCATGAGATCGAATCGTTCCTCACCCATCTGGCTGTTGACCGCAAGGTCGCTTCATCGACACAGAATCAGGCATTCAATGCCATCCTGTTTCTCTACCGCGACGTGCTCGAGATCGATCTCATGCAAGATCTCAATGCCGTGCGCGCAAAGAAGCAGACCCGCATACCTGTCGTTCTGAGTCATAAAGAAGCCATGAAGGTGATCAACTCTCTCACGGGGGTACATCAGACCATGGCAAAGCTGCTCTACGGCTGTGGACTCAGGCTCATGGAGTGCCTTCGCCTGCGAGTCAAGGACATCGACTTCGAGACGAACTGCATAACCATATTTGACGGAAAGGGGAAAAAAGACCGGGTCGTCATGCTGCCGGAAACGATCAAACCCTTCATGAGAGAGCAGATAGACCTTGTCCGGTCCATACATGAGTATGATCTCGGAAGAGGGTGCGGAGAGGTTCATATCCCATTCGCCCTGGAAAGGAAATATCCGGGTTCTTCGAAAAAACTCGGCTGGCAGTATGTATTCCCTTCAGGCGATGTCTCACGAGACCCGATAACCGGAAAAACCATGCGGCACCATGTCAGTCCGACCACCCTGCAAAGGGCCGTGAAGAAAGCGGTCGCTGTAGCCGGCATCCACAAGCATGTCGGCTGCCACACCTTCCGGCACAGCTTTGCCACCCGTCTGCTCGAAAACGGATACGATATCCGCACCGTGCAGGAGCTGCTCGGGCATAAGGACATCAGTACGACCATGGTCTACACCCACGTGATGAATAAAGGACCCCTTGCAGTGAAAAGTCCTCTGGACATCTGAGAAAGGTTGATAGGCGGCCTCAGACATTAAGCTTGGACAAACGGCAGACTCCGTCCGTGGCGGGTGAAACAGCCGGGGAACAATCATGCCTCCTCTTTAGCTTCATGACTTTTCAACACAGGTATGGTGCGGAAATCATGCTGCACGTGCATTCCAATACGGGCAATGATAGCGTAATAACGGGCTGAAATCCAGAATATTATGAACTGCATACCGGAAATGCTGCAGCTTCGGGGGCTGCCTTCCGTCTTCCTATCCTTCAGCTTCCTTCAGCTCCTGAGCCTGGGGTCGATCGCGTCGCGGATGCCCTCGCCCAGCAGGTTGTAGCCAAGCACTGTGATCAGGATGGCCATGCCCGGGAAGAGCGAGAGCCACCACGCCACGCCGAGTGTGCTCTGGCCGAGGGTGAGAATGTTGCCCCAGCTGGGTGTGGGCGGCTGTACGCCGATGCCCAGGAAGGACAGTGCCGACTCGGTCAGCACCGCCGAGGCAATGCCCAGGGTGGCGGCCACCAGCACCGGGGTCATGGCATTGGGCAGGATGTGCAGGAAGATGATCCGGGGGCTGCTCGCGCCCATGGCCCGTGCCGCAAGCACGAAGTCTCGCTCCTTTAAGCTCAGGAATTCCGCGCGCACCAGCCGGGTTATGCCCATCCACGAGGTGAGCCCGATCACGGCCATGATGTTGAAGATGCTGGGCTCCAGGAAGGCGATCACCGCAAGGATCAAAAAGAACGAGGGAAAGCACAGCATGATGTCCACGAAGCGCATTATGATAAGGTCCACCATGCCCCCGTAGTAGCCCGCTATGGCCCCCAGCAGCACGCCGATGATCGTGGCGATGCCCACGGCCACAAACCCCACCCGAAGCGAGATGCCCGCCCCGTAGAGCATGCGGGTGAACACGTCCCTGCCCAGGTCGTCGGTGCCGAAGAGGTGCCGCGAGGAGGGCGGCATCAGGATGCTGTCCACGTCGATGGCGCTCGGGTCGTAGGGGGCGATCACGGGCGTGAGCACCGAGACCGCGAAGAGCGCGAGCACGATCGCCAGCCCCGCCACCGCGAGCTTGTCCCGGAAAAAGCGCGACCAGAATCCCATGCTCAGCCCGCCCGTATCCTGGGGTCGGCCACGCTGTAGGCGATGTCCGCGATCAGGTTGCCCAGCAGCGTGAGCACGGCCCCGATGGTGAGGCTGCCCATGATGAGGTTGTAGTCGCGCATCATGATGCCGTCGTAAAAGAGCTTGCCAAGGCCCGGGATGGAGAAGATGCTCTCGAAGATCACGCTGCCGCCGATCAGCCCGGGGATGGAAAGGCCCAGGATGGTGATCACGGGCAGCAGGGCGTTGCGCATGGCGTGCTTGTAGATCACGGTCCGCTCGGGCAGCCCCTTGGCCCGGGCCGTCAGGATGTAGTCCTGCCGGATGATCTCGAGCATGCTCGAGCGCATGTAGCGGCTCAGGCCGGCGAGCGCCCCGAAGGCCGATATGACCACCGGCAGGGCTAGGTGCCTGGTCAGGTCCCAGATCCGCTCGAAAAAGCCCATGTACTGGTAGCCCTGCGAGTGAATGCCCGAGATGGGCAGCCACCCCAGCCGCACCCCCAGCAGGTCCATGCAGATGAGCGCCAGCCAGAAGCCCGGGATCGAAAAGCCCACGAACACGAACACCGTGATCGACCGGTCCACCAGCGAGCCCCGCCGCACCGCCGAGACCACTCCCAGCGGGATGGCGACCAGGAAGATGATCACCATCGAGGCCACGTTGATGGAGATGGTCACGGGCAGCCGCTCCTTGATCTTGTCCCACACGGGCCTAGCGTCCGCGGAGATCGACCTGCCGAAGTCCAGCCTGGCCAGGTTCTTCATCCACACCAGGTACTGCACGGGCAGGGGCTTGTCCAGGCCGTAGTGGCGCTTGAGCTGTTCGATGGCCTCGGGTGTGATGTTGGGGTTGAGCTCGGCCTGCATGCTCGTGGGCTCGCCCGGCGCCAGGTGAATCACCAGAAAGCACACGATCGTGATCCCGATGAAGGTCGGGACGAGAATTGCGAATCTCTTGAGCAGATACCTGATCATGGGTCTCCTACGGCACCACCTGGTATTTCTGCAGCTCCCTGGGCACGTACCACTCGTCGATGTTGTAGGTGATCCCTGCAGGAGCAGGCTTTATGCCGTGGATGCGCGAGCTCACCACGGGCAGGCTGTAGGGAACGTAGAGAAACACGTAGGGCTGCTCCTCGGCCAGGATCTCCTGGATGCGAAAGTAGCACTTCTTGCGCTCCAGCTCGTCGAAGGTGTGCCTGCCCTGCACGAGCAGCGAGTCCACCTCGGCGTTCTTGTACATCACGAAGTTCAGGCCGCCCCTCACCGCGTTGGCCGAGTGCCACACGTTGTGGATGTCCGGGTCCTGGATGATGTTCCATCCCAGGATTATGGCGTCGAAGTTGCCCCTGTCCACATACTCCTTCAGAAAGACCGTCCACTCGATCACCCTGATCTTTACCTGGATGCCCACCTCCTTGAGCCGCTCCTGGATGATCTGCGCGGTCTTGTCGCGCAGCGGGTTGCCCTGGTTCGTGACGATGGTGAACGAGAAAGGCACCCCGTTCCTGTCCACGAACCCGTCGCGGTCCGTATCCTCGTAGCCCGCCTCCTTCAGCAGGGCCAGGGCCTTGCCCGGGTCGTAGGCATAGCGCTTCACTTTGGGGTTGTGCCACTTGGTGCCGGGCTTGTAGGGGCCGGTGGCCTCCTCGCCCAGGCCCATGAGCACGCCCTTGATGATCTCCTCCTTGTCGATGGCGTGGGCGATCGCCTGGCGCACCCGCACGTCGTCGAAGGGCTTCCTCTCGAGGTTGAAGCCCAGGAAGGTATATCCGTCGGCCAGGTACTTGTACTTGGTATAGCGCCGGTTGAAGTCGGCCGAGTCGGTCTGCCGCAGATACTGAAGGGGCGAGAGCCCCATGATGTCGATGTTGCCGGCCCTGAGCTCCATGAACTGCGTGTTCTGGTCGGGTATCACCCGCAAGAGCACGGCCATCAAGTTCGGGGGGCTGTCGAAGTAGCGCTCGTTTCGCTCCAGCACGATGCGCGAGCCCGGCTCCCAGGTCTTGAACTTGAAGGGCCCGGTGCCAACGGGCCTGCGGGTAAGCGGCGAGGTCGAGATATCCGTTCCTTTCAGCAGGTGCTCGGGCAGCATCTGCAGCGCCCCCCAGCTGATCAGCGCCGGGGCCAGCGGCTTTTCGTAGGTGAACTCGATGGTGTAGTCGTCGATGAGCCTGGCCTCCTTCACCAGCTTGTACTTCTCGGCATAGGCGGTGGGGGTTTCGGGGTCGATGATGGTCCGGTAGGTAAACATCACGTCGTGCGCGTCGAACTTTTCGCCGTCGTGCCAGTACACGTCGCGCCTGAGATGAAAGCGCAGCCTCCTGCCCCCGTCCTTGATGTCCCACGATTCGGCCAGGTCAGGCACGATGTTGTAGTTCTCGTCGTACTTCACCAGCCCGTTGTAGATGTAGCCCGACACCTCGTGCGACGAGGCGTCCGAGGCGAGCATGGGGATCAGGTTCGAGGCGTCGCCGAGCGAGGCGCTCACCAGCACGTCGCCCGGCACGGGCGAGGTATCTCCGGCGGAATCAGCGGCTGGAATCTGCGCCTTGTTATTCTCGGATGAGCATGCTACT
>JBASVF010000018.1:0-2212 GCA_049275795.1 Desulfomonilia bacterium | reverse complement strand
CGGCCAGCATCGAGATCGTCTCCGAGCACGCCGACTGCCTGCAGGTGGGCGCGCGCAACATCCAGAACTTCCCGCTGCTCAAGGAGGTGGGCAAGGCCGACAAGCCCGTGCTGCTGAAGCGGGGCATGTCCACGACCATCGAGGAGTTCCTCATGTCGGCCGAGTACATCCTCTCGAGCGGCAATCCCCGGGTCATCCTCTGTGAGCGCGGGATAAGGACCTTCGAGACCGCAACGCGCAATACCCTGGATCTCTCCGCCGTTCCCGTGCTCAAGGAGAAAACCCACCTGCCCGTGATTGTCGACCCTTCCCACGGCACCGGCCATGCGCGCTACGTGCTGCCCATGGCGCTTGCCGCCGTGGCAGCGGGCGCCGATGGCCTCATGATCGAGGTTCATCCCAGGCCCGAGGAAGCGCTGAGCGACGGGCCGCAGTCGCTAAGGCCTTCGGAGTTCCGCAGCCTCATGGAAGCGGTGCACAGGATCGCCCAAGCGGTGCACAGGGAGCTGTGACCCCCTTGATTTTTCCAGTGGCAGACACTAGAATTACGGCATGGCTTATTTTCAGCCTGCGCACAGAAACCTGCTCATGAAGGGCTCTTTTCTGGCCGAGCACATCGTGAGCAAGGGAACGAAGTGGAGCGGAGACGGCCTCTACGACGTTCTCACCCTCGCCGAGTCGAGTGATGAGGGCCGCAGGGAGGGAGTCTTCGCCCACCTCCTCCTGCTCAGGCCCGAAGAAGGCGACAAGCCGCCCCTGTTCCGCATCTGCCTCCAGGACTTCGAGATCTTCGACTTCGTGCGCAGGCATCGCGAGATCGACCTCGTATCCTTCTTCACCTTCATCATGACTCATGAACTCATCCACATCCACCGGTTTTCCACCGGCATGGCGGATTTCTTCGAGACGCAGCCCGACGACGAAGAGGCCTTCGTCGACGCCCTCACCCGGCTGCTTCTCGCCAAATACCCTATCACCGGGCTCAAAAACGTCCTCACCCTGCTTGACAAGGTGGAGGCGGCACCCCTATATAGTTCCAGACAAGTTGTAGACCAAGGGAGGAGTTTTCATGCCTATCTATGAGTATAAATGTCTTAAGTGCAATCGCGAGTTCGAGGCGGTGCAGAAATTCAGCGACGCCCCTATCCGCCATTGCTCCGCGTGTGGAGGACCGGTGAAGAAGCTCATTTCCCATTCTTCCTTTCACCTCAAGGGCTCGGGCTGGTACCTGACCGATTATGCCCGGAAGAACGCCCCCTCCGATACGAATCATTCTCATAGCACGTCTTCGGCGGCCAATGAGTCGGCCGCTCCCTCGAGCTCATCGGGCTCGTCCGATTCCGACGACTGAACGGCGGATGCAGTGAAATCCACCCATCTCGACGATAAGGGCCGCGTATCCATGGTGGATGTCGGCGACAAGACGCCGACCACCAGGGTAGCCGTGGCACGCGGTTCCATTAGCATGAGCAGGGAGTCCTTCGACGCGGTCATGTCCGAGAAGGTGGCCAAGGGCAATGTGCTGGTGACCGCAAAGATTGCGGCCATCATGGCCGCAAAAAGCACGGCCGATGTCATCCCCCTGTGCCATCCCCTGTTCATCGAGAAGGTATCGGTGGAGTTCTTCCCCCACGAGGAAGATTCGAGCATCGAGGTGGAGTCCATGGTGAAGGTCACGGGTAAGACCGGTGTCGAGATGGAGGCCCTGCACGCCGCCAGCGTGGCCCTGCTCACCATCTACGACATGTGCAAGGCCATCGACAAGACCATGGTGATAAGCGACATCCGCCTCATGGAAAAATCCGGGGGCAAGAGCGGCCACTTCAGGCGGTCCGCCGACTAGCTCTCCCTTTTTCCCCAGGCCCGGAACCTCCAGACGGTCCCGTTCCGATACGAAAGACCGTCCTTGGAGCCGGGGAACACTCGCCTTCCGAGAAGATGGGCTCCCTTCCGCGGCAGCGCAAGGGGCGCGATCGATGCCTCGCCGGCCTCCCATCTCCTTTCGAGTTCTTTCGAACCCCTGCGCTGGGGCCTCGTGCCGGGAACGGCTTCGGTCATGCCCATCTTTAACAGTATAAAAGTAATTCAGCAAGTAAATTATAAAGTTACAAGGTTGCAAAAGTGCTTTGGCACTACAAATCAGCCTTTTTAAGCCGGCAGCTCTCTAATGGTGGGCGGGATTCCGATCCCGAGGGTTTGAAGGACCTTGCCC
>JBASVF010000017.1:0-1915 GCA_049275795.1 Desulfomonilia bacterium | reverse complement strand
CTCGGCAGCACGAGGAACTCCATGGGGTCGATGCCCCAGGTCCTCAGGGCGTCGATCTCCTCGCTCGTCTCCATGGTGCCCAGGTGTGCGGCAAAGGAGGCCCCGGTCCTGCCCATCATGATGATGGCGGTCATCATGGGCCCCATCTCCCGGGCCATGGCGATGCCCACCACGTCGGCAATGTAGAGCTGTGCCTCGAACATCTTGAGCTGCACCGCGCCCACGAAGGCCAGGATGACCCCCACCAGGGAGCTGATGAGAAAGATGACCGGCAGCGCGGCGGGCCCTGCCGCGTGCAGCACGTGCAGGATCTCGGAGAGCCGGAACCGGGCCCTGCCCGCCATGAGGCGCACCAGGCTCAGGGCGGCCCCGCCGATGAAGTCCAGGAGCTCAAGGGATGATCGCAGAAAGGCGGCCTTCCCCTCGCGGGCCCGCGCAGGGACGGCCCGCGGCGGCTTAAGGGATGCCGTGCCGTCCCTTGTCGAAGAAATTCCCGCCATGCCGAGCAGCTTCCGAGCCCCCGGCGGAAGCCCGCCAATGTCCGCCTCGATCCCGCGTCGTGCGCACTCACGGAGGAAGGCGAAGAGAAAGGCGGCCAGCGAGCTGTCCCAGGAGGCGAGGCCCGAGGACTCGAAGGCCGCGCGCCTGAAGGCTCCGTTTCCACCGGCCTGCTCCAGCACTTCGCCGGCCCGGGGCAGTTCGAGCCCGATCTTCCAGGTCCCTGCGAGCCGCACCAGGAGCGTATCCTTGTCCTGTCTCACCAGGATCGCCGAGCCGGGTATGGTCGGTCCATTGGTTCCGGGGTCCATCTTTTTGGCAGCATAGCGTATTTGCCCGATCGGGTAAATACGCCATTGCCCTTGATGCCTTTTTCAGGGCCCCTCAGGGAACTTTTCAGAAGAGATCGGACTGGATGCGGAAGTGGAGCAGGTACGAGTCCTCCAGATCGCCGCGGTTGGTTATGGGTATGCCCAGGCTCAGCCTACAGGTAAAGAACTTGGACACATCCAGCTCCAGGCCGACGCCCGCTCCCGTGATGTAGTCGCGATGGGTCATGGACCCGCCGCCCGGCTTGTACGGAAAGGCCCCGCCGTGATCCGCGAAGGCGATCCCTTTGATCCTGTCTGCGAGATCCATCCCGAAAATCCCGTTTTCCGGGAACCACAGCGGGAAGAAGAGCTCCGTGCTGAGCAGGTATCCCGTATCTCCGATGAGATACCCCTCCGGGTACCCCCGGACGGACGAGGCACCGCCGATCTGGAACTGCTCGGAAGGCGGGAGGAGATCTTTTCTCGTGAGCTGGCCGCTTGCCCGGAGCAGTAGCACGAATTCCTCCCCCAGGGCCAGCTGCCCCACCAGGAGCGGGTTGTACTTGAGAAACTCGATGTCTCCACCCGAGATGTCGAGCCCCTGCGTAAACCGGTGACGAGTGTACCAGGATCCGATATCATCGGCCCACTGGGCATCGATCCCCGCATTGACCGTTCTCACCCTGGTGCTGTACAGCCTCGCGCCGTCGAAGTCGGTGGTGGATTTCGAGAAATGGAATCCGGCAAGGCCGTTCATCCTGAATGCGGGCCTCACCACGAGAGGGTGAACCAGATCCATGCCCAGGTCTGAGGATTCTCCCGTGATGTTGAGGACCCGGTACGGGCCCGAGATGATCTCGATCCGGTTGTGGCTGTAGGACAGGCTCAGCCTGGTTCCGAGGGTTCCCACCGGGACGCTGTAGGCGGCCGAACCCGATACCGTGCCCCCTTCCTTGGTGAAGAACGCGTTGAGGAGCAGGCTGTCCCGGTAACCGAGAAGGCTCCTGGTTCCCAGCATGGCGCCGAACCGGTAGAGCCCGACCGAGTCGTTGCCTGCATTGTCTGCGGTCAGGGCAGCCTGGAAGTTGTCGGGCTCCCTGACCACG
>JBASVF010000016.1:0-2960 GCA_049275795.1 Desulfomonilia bacterium | reverse complement strand
TGGATGCCACGCCTGCGTCATGGGCGGCCCTCACCTCTTCGGGACCGAAGAAGACCATGCCCTCTCCCTTGGCCATGGGTTTGTCGCGCGTGAGGTAGTACACCCCGAGCACGATGTCCTGGGTGGGAACGATGATGGGCTTGCCGTTCGCGGGCGAGAGGATGTTGTTGGTCGACATCATGAGCACCCGCGCCTCGACCTGTGCCTCGACGGACAGCGGCACGTGCACCGCCATCTGGTCGCCGTCGAAGTCGGCGTTGAACGCCGGGCAGACCAGCGGATGGAGCTGGATGGCCTTGCCCTCGATGAGGATGGGCTCGAAGGCCTGAATACCGAGCCGGTGCAGGGTAGGAGCGCGGTTGAGCAGGACCGGGTACTCCTGGACCACCTCGGCCAGGCATTCCCAGACCTCGGGCGTCTCCGCCTCCACGAGCCTCTTGGCGCTCTTGATCGTGCTCACGTAGCCCTTGGCCTCCAGGCGGCTGTAGATGAACGGCTTGAAGAGCTCGATCGCCATCTTCTTGGGCAGACCGCACTGGTGGAGCCTCAGGTCCGGACCGGCCGTAATGACCGAGCGGCCGGAGTAATCCACACGCTTTCCCAGCAGGTTCTGCCGGAAGCGGCCCTGCTTGCCTTTGAGCATGTCGGAGAGCGACTTCAAGGGCCTGCGGTTGGCGCCGGTGATGACGCGGCCCCGCCTGCCGTTGTCGAAGAGCACGTCAACGGCCTCCTGGAGCATCCGTTTTTCGTTGCGCAGGATGATGTCGGGCGCGTTGAGCTCCATGAGCCTCTTCAGCCGGTTGTTCCGGTTGATGACCCTGCGGTAGAGGTCGTTCAGGTCCGAGGTGGCGAAACGCCCGCCGTCCAGGGGCACGAGCGGCCTCAGGTCGGGCGGCAGCACCGGGATGACCTTGAGGATCATCCAGGAAGGATCCTGCCAGGGCTTGAGGTAGTCGATCTCGTCGTGGGTGAGCCTCTTCGACTCCACCAGCCGGTCGATCACCTCGTTGACCTTGGGGATGATGGCCTTTTTCTCCGAATAGCTCGGGGCCTCTTCCCAGCGCTTGGCGATCTTCCTGCACTCGGTGAGGATCTCGCCCAGCACCCGCCGGAACTGCTCGTCCTTTTCCAGGTGGAACCGGTCCTCGATGAAGTTCAGAAGCTCCGAGGGGTCGATCCCCTTGAACATGTTGACCATCCTCAGGCGGCGGCTGAGCTTCTTTTTCTTCGCCTCGCTCTTGGTGCTCCTGATCTCATCCTTGAGCGTTACCGACAGGCTCAGGATATCGAGGCCCCGGATGAGGTCGTCGATGGCCTCGGCGCCCATCTTTGCCACGAAGCTGCCGATCCCGTACTTGTCCACGCAGGCGCGGAACTTGTCCTCGGTGAGCAGCTCGGAGACGCGCAGGGGCGTGTCCTTGGGGTCGGTGACGATGTAGCTCTCGAAGTAGAGCACCCGTTCGAGTTCCTTGATAGAGAGGTCGAGCAGAGCGCCGATCTTGCTGGGCAGGCTCTTCAAGAACCAGATATGCGCCACCGGGGTGGCAAGCTCGATGTGGCCGAGCCGCTCCCTGCGGACGCGCGAGTCGATGACCTCGACGTTGCACTTCTCACAGACGACGCCGCGGTGCTTCATGCGCTTGTACTTGCCGCAGATGCACTCGTAGCTCTTGATCGGACCGAAGATCCTGGCGCAGAAGAGGCCGTCCCTCTCGGGCTTGAAGGTCCGGTAGTTGATGGTCTCCGGCTTCTTGACCTCTCCGTAGGACCATGCCAGGATTTTCTCAGGAGAAGCCAGGCCGATGCGAACAGCCATGTAGTTGGAAGGATCTTTCGGTTTCTCGAAATAGCTGTATAGGTCTTCCAATCTTTTTCTCCTTTGCTATTAGTGCTGCCCCTGGCCTTCGATCAGACCGATGTCCAGGCCGAGGCTCTTGAGTTCTCTGGTAAGAACGTTAAACGATTCGGGGATGCCGGGCTCGAGCTCATGCTGCCCCTTGACGATGGATTCGTACATCCGCGTCCTGCCGGCGACGTCGTCGGACTTGACGGTCAGGAACTCCTGCAGGGAGTAGGCGGCGCCGTAGGCCTCGATGGCCCACACCTCCATCTCTCCGAGCCGCTGGCCGCCGAACTGTGCCTTGCCGCCCAGCGGCTGCTGGGTGACCAGCGAGTAGGGGCCGATGGACCGGGCGTGGATCTTGTCATCCACCAGGTGGTGCAGCTTGAGCATGTACATCACGCCCACGCTCACCTTGCTGTCGAACGGCTCTCCGGTGCGGCCGTCGTAGAGGACCACCCGGCCGCCGTCATCGATGCCGCCGATCTTCATCATGTCCAAGATCTCCTTCTCGGTTGCCGAGTCGAACACAGGCACGCCGACGGTGAGCCCTTCCTCCTGGATGGCCCGGGCGAACTCGATGAGCTCTTCCCGCGAGCTCTTATCCAGGATCTTGTCGATCCTCTTGGACCTGTAGAACTTCTTGAGCAGGTCTCTGAGCTTGCTCTCGTCGAGCTCTTTCTCCACCATCTGGTTGATGGCGTCTCCGATGCCCTTGACGCCCCATCCCAGGTGGGTCTCCAGGACCTGGCCCACGTTCATACGCGAGGGCACACCCAGGGGGTTGAGCACGATATCAACGGGCCTTCCGTCTGCGAAGAACGGCATGTCCTCCTCGGGCAGGATGCGCGAGATGACTCCCTTGTTGCCGTGCCGGCCGGCCATCTTGTCGCCCACCGAGAGCTTGCGCTTGATGGCGACGTAGACCTTGACCATCTTGTTGACCCCCGGAGGCAGGTCGTCCCCGGCGCTCAACTTCTCGATCTTGGAGTCGTAGAAGTCGTTGATGAGCCGCTTCTGCTGGTCGAGCCTCGAGATGATCTCCTCGACCTGGGCCTCGATCTTCTCGCCGTCCGCGATGCGGATGTCCTTGAAATCGTCGATGGAGAGCTCGGCGAGC
>JBASVF010000015.1:0-12692 GCA_049275795.1 Desulfomonilia bacterium | reverse complement strand
GGAGGAGATCTTGAGCATGAAGAAGTGTTTTCCGATGGTGATGCTGGCCGTTTTTCTGGCAGGTTCCGTCCGGGCCGAGGAGTTCAGCCGCGTGGTGCTCTACCGGGACATGGCGCTCCTGACTCTTGAGCGGCAGTCTTCCGAGGGCAGGCTTGCGATCGAGTGCCCGCCCGAGCTGATCCTCGACTCGGTGCGGGTGGTTCCTGCACGGGGCGTGAGCATCCGTACACTCAGCGTCGAACCCAAGAGGGTCTCCTCAGGCAGGGCCGGGCAGCTCCGCGAAGAGCTCGTGGAGAGCAGGGCGATGCTCGAGGAAAAGAGACGCCTCCAGAAGACCTTGGAGCGGCAGATCGAGCTCATCTTCCAGAGCGCCGGGGCCGGGGAGAAGGAGGCCCGGTTTTCCCGGGACCTCCTCCAGGACGCGCTTGCGTTCATCGATGAGCGGGTGGGCGAGCTCAACCGCAGGCACATCCGCCTGGGGAGGGAGATCGAGGACCTCTCGGTCCGGGTGAAGGATCTCGAGGAGCAGCTCGCAGCCGTCTCGCGCAGGCAGGGATACGAGATTGTGGTGGAGACGGACACGGACGGGCCTGTGACCGTGTCCTATGCGGTAACGAGCGGGTCCTGGACGCCCGAGTACGCTGTGCATGCAGAGTCCGCCCGGGGAGAGATGGCCATCGAGATGAGGGCCGTCATCCGGCAGGCTACGGGCAGCGACTGGGAGGCCCGTGAGCTCCTGGTTGCTACGGGCAGGCCCAGGACGGGCATCCAGGCGCCCGAGCTCCAGCCCTGGTATGTGGGGCAGCCCCGGAACCAGCCCGTGCTGATGATGGAAAAGGCCGCCCGTGCGACCGCAGCCGAGGACATGGCCTTGGAGCCCGAGGTCAGGGCAACGGCGGTGAGCTATATCGTGGGCACGGCGCAAACCGTGGCCCTGCCCGGCGACGGGACGCCCAGGGCCGTCATCCTCCAGAGAAAGACCCTGCAATCCTCGCTCCAGAGGCTCACCTGCCCCCGAGTGGACAGCGGGGTGTTCCTCAGGGCCGAGGCGCTCTGGAGCGGGAGCATGCCCATCGTGCCCGGGGTCTACAGCGCCTATCTGGACGGCGAGTTCACGGGCAGGGGCACCATGCAGCCGGCCGGGCCCGGGGAAGGGCTCACCGTCGACCTGGGACGGGACGAGGGCATCGTGGTGGAGCGCACACAGCGGTCGTTCCACGAGAAGACGCTTACCGGCAAGGACAGGACCACCTACTTCCACACGATAATACTCAGGAACTCCCGGCCGCATACGGTTGCGATCACGCTCAAGGACCAGATCCCGGTCTCCGGCGACGAGGCCGTGAAGGTCGAGCTCGTGGAGGCGAGCCCCAAGGTCGCGCCCGGCAAGGACGGCATCCTTACCTGGCGGCTCGACCTTGCCCCTTCGTCCGAGCAGGAGGTGAGCTTCGCGTTTGCCATCACCGGCATGCCTCCCCTTACGGCCGGGAGCTTCTAGACAAGGCCTGCGCGACGGTTTGGAAAGGGATTGCCCGGGTCTCGCCGCGCCGCAAACGTCGAAGACCGGCGCCCCCTGAACCGCTGCTAGAGATGGGGCCTTATCGACAGCAGCAGGAAGGCCGCGAGGTTCTGGAGGAAATGGATGACCACGGGCGCCACCAGGCTGCGCCGCCACAGGTAAACAATGGCCAGGACCGCCCCGGTGACCCCGACCGTGACGACCCCGGCCGAGCCCTCGTAGCCGTGGCCGAGCGAGAAGAGGATGGATGACAGCGCCACGGCCCCGACCCTGCCGAGCCCCAGGTTCATGAACCTCAGCAGCAGGTACCCCCGAAACACGGTCTCTTCGGCGAGGGCCGCCACGGACACCAGCACCAGGGCCAGCCCCATCCGGAGCGGGTCATACGGCACCAGGAACGAGGGCGGGGTTTCGGACGGGGCGGTGAGCCCGAGCTCCTGGAGAATGCCCGCCAGAAGCCCGGTCAGGAGAAACACGACCGGAAAGAGGACCACCCCGATGAAGACCTCGCGGCCGACATCGTCCGCCCTCCAGCCGATGCCTGCCAGGGTCTCGCGGTTTTTCCGGAGGAACAGGACGATCAGGGCCACCAGGGCGGCGTCTCTGAAGATGGTGTCAAAGGCCATGATCTCAAACCCGATCGTGGTCTGCCTGATGACGAAAAAACCCAGGATCATCGAGGGTATGATCAGGAAGAGAAACACCAGCACCTCCGCAAGCTGCCCGGGCACGCCGGGGCGGAGCCCCTGCTCGCTCAGGGGAAAGGGTTCGCCGTTGTCCCGGCTCATGTATGGCTTTCCTCCGGCATAAAAAGCACCCAGGATGCGCCGCTAGGACGGGAAAAGGCCCCTGCCATTGCCCGCGCCTCTGCAGCAGGTGGAGGTATGAGCCTTATAATATCCATTCCTGGAAGGATATCGAGAGATTCAAAGGATCCCGGTGCACGCCCGTTTATCGATTGCTGGCTGAGGTCCACGGGCCGGGGTTTCTACATCCGGTCCGCCGCGGTCCTGCCGCCGGGGCGGGCCGGGCGTCCGTGACCGGGCGGGTTCAAGGCGAGGATGCAATGTAATTGGATCCTTGAAATGGTGACTCGAGTGAGCCATTCATGTTTCATCAGTCGTGCGCGAAAGGAGGGTTTCCATGAAGGCACGGGATATCGGGGACATCGCCCGGGGAGTGCTTTCGGTGCCGGGCGGGCTAAAGGCATCGGGCTGGCGACTGCCCGCGGTCAGGGTGACCGCCGGGGCCGTGGGTATAGCCGCAGCCGGGGCCCTTGCCATCGGGGCGCTTGCAATCGGCGCTCTGGCCATGGGCGCCCTTGCCATAGGCTCCCTGTCAGCCGGCAGGGTGCGGATCCGGTCGCTCGATGTGGAGGAGCTCAGGGTGGGGACGCTTCATATCAGGCAAACTCTGGGCGGGCAGGAAGGGCAACCCGGCGGATAGGATCTGAAAAGGCCGCCCCGGTCCGAGCCGGTCCGGGGACGGCAGTTCGCGCGCAGCCTGGCTCAGGCGCCGTATTCCCGCCGATACTTTCCGTACCATGCCAGGCGCGAGAGGATGAACACCGCCTCTTCGGGCGAGGAGAGGTTCACCACGCGGCCGGCCGAGGTGTCGGAGAGCCTGAGACCCCCCTCGTTGAGCCCCACCACGATGATCGGCTTGCCGGTTTCCTTCTGCAGGGCAGCCACGCCCGAGATGATGCGCTCCTCGGTCCTGACCTGGTCCTTGAGCACGGCCAGCTTGAGCTCCCTGCTGTAGAGCCTGCCGTCGAGGCGTTCCTGGGCGGCGATGAAGTCCTCCACGTAGCGCGACCTGCCCACGATCCCAAGGGCGATCACCGAGTCCACCTCTTCCCACCGGGCGAGCGCACCGATCACGGAGAGGTAGAGCGAGGGATCGTTCTCTCCCACCACGTCGACCGGGTTCCTGCGGTTCCAGTAGGCGGGAAGGATGGGGTCGAGCTCGCTGATGATGGACTCGGGAAGGGGGGGAAGCTCGAGTCCGGAGTCCTCGCACTCGTCGGCGGCGATGATGCCCCACCCGCCGCCCATGGTCATGATTCCCACCCGGTTCGACCGCGGGATGGGCAGGTGCGCGGCTGCAGCGGAGAGGTTGATGAGCTCGGTGGGCGTCATGACCTGGATGATGCCCGACTGCCGGAACATGGCGCTGTAGGTGGCGAAGGACCCGGCCATGGAGCCCGTGTGCGACTGCGCCGCCATCGAGCCGGCCTGTGACCGCCCGGTCTTGATGGCGATGACGGGCTTGCTGCGGCTCACCTCCCTGGCCGTTTCGCTGAAGCTCCGGCCATCGTCGATTCCCTCGATGTACATGGCAATGACCTTGACCTCGTCCCGCAGGCCCAGGTAGTGCATGAGGTCGCTCGCCTTGAGCACGGACTCGTTGCCGGTCCCGGCGTACATGGCCAGGCCGATTCCCTTGTGGGCGATCCACTTGATGAGCTGAAGCCCGATGTTCCCGCTCTGGGAGATGACCGCCACCCCGCCCGGACCTGGCGCCGTCGGCGCGGGCAGGCATTCGAAGAAGTGGTGGGCCGAGGCGATGCCCATGGTGTTGGGCCCGATGAAGAGGATGCCGTTCTCGCGGGCGATCTTTACGATCTCGCGCTCGAGGGCCGCCCCCTCCTCCCCGGCCTCCCGGAAGCCGGACGAGATGATGACCGCCGCCTGGATGCCCTTTGCCGCGCAGTCCCGCAGACCCTGCGGGATGAGCGGGGCCGGGATGGTGAACACGGCCAGATCGACCTCGTGCGGGATATCCTTGAGAGACGGATATGACTTGAGCCCCAGGATCGTTTCTTTCGAGGGATTGACGGGGAACACCTCGCCGCCGAACTTCCACCCCAGGATCGAGGTCAGCACGAGGTTGCCCCACTTTGCCGGGATGTCCGAAGCGCCCACCACGGCCACCGATCTCGGGAAGAACATCCTGTCGAGCCTGCTGTCGTAACTCTGAGTCGTCATTTCGCGTGCCTCCTCCTTTCACAGATGATTTCAAGCGCCCACGGGCAGGAACCAGGGAAGGATACAATCCCAAGCCCTTGAAGGACAACAGGGAATTTCCTTTTCTTGGACGCCGCGCTTTCTTTAGGGTTCCAGGATGTTGTTCTCCTGGACTCTCTGCATTTCCCTTGTCTCGTCCCGGTCAAGAGTTTTCCTTCGAGAGCCTCGAGGAGCGGGTCTCGTGTGGGCGGGGTCTCTAAGGATCACCGGTGCCGCGGAGGCCCGCCAGTGCGCCCTGGACCGCCCGGCGGTTGCGGAGCCCGTTCTTCAGCAGCCGCCGGGCCGGGACATCGATGAGCCTGCCCACCCCCATCATCTGGAGCACCTCGATGCCTGCAGCGTTTATGTAGATCTGGCTGTCCTCCATGTCGTGGATGTGGACCAGGATGCTCAGGGCAGGGACCTTGCTGCAGGCCGGCGCCGACATCAGCTCCAGGAGGGCCTTGCAGGGGGTGTACACCTTCTGGACCGCCCCGTACCAGCTTGCGATGCCGCCGTTACACACAGCCTGCACTACGACGATCTCGGGGTACAGGATTGCATCTATGAGCAGGGCCCTCCGGAGCTCGCGGAGGCACTCCTGCTTCAGAGAGTCCGGCCGCCGGCCCGGGGCCCTCTCCGATGGCGGACCATCTCCGGGGTCCCGGAGGGAAATCAGCCCCCGGAGGGCTTGCTGCACCGTGCCGGAAGGCACTGCCGTGTAGCCCAGGGCTGTAAGCGTGTCAAATATGGCCGCCTCGATCCGGCTTTTCACGGCGTCCTCATGAGGCAGCCTTCGGGGGAAGGCAAATGCCGGCGGCAGCACCGCAATGCTCCGGACATGGGTGCATAGCCGCCCTCCGTGAACGGGAAACGGTTTGTCCACGCCGGATCGTACGAGATCTGCCACGAATGCACCTCCTCACCCAGGGCCTCGAGTAAACCCGGCTTCAAGGCCCTGCTCATGCCGACTGACGCCAAGGGCGGTTTTCAAGGAGAGTTCACAGTGGAGTCGCGGCACCTCGACATGACCTGCAGGCTATCCTCGACAGCGGTTGCCAGGCCGGGCCAGCTAGTCCGGAATCAAATCTAAGCCAGTTTACGGATTCCTGTAAAGAGCTTCCTTGAAAAATCGAGCGGCAGGCCCGGAAGATCGGACGGGCCCGCACCCAAACGGTTGTCCCGGCGCGAGCGATACACAGCGGGAAAGCTCTTTTCGCACCTGGTCCATCCGTGGTAGAGAGGGTGGCATATTCCTCGTGTTCCTTGCAGTGAACTCAAAGCAGGTAGGAGGATGCAATATGGACCAGCCCCAGACAAACCGGGTGCCCCTGATCATCATGCTGGTAGTGATCTCCCTGCTCTTTCTCTACATGGTACGCCAGTACATACTGGCCGTCCTGATGGCGGCCATCTTTTCCTCCATGGCCCAGCCCATATACCGGAAGATCAGGCAGTGGAGCGGGGGGAGATCGTCCATCGCCTCGCTGGCCACCTTGCTGGTGATCTTTCTCATGGTGTTCCTGCCTCTGCTCGCAGTCCTGGGCATCGTGGTCCAGCAGGCGATCAGGATCAGCAAGTCGGTGAGGCCCTGGATCCAGAAGTGGCTGGAAGAGCCCTCGGCCCTGAGCGATCTCCTTTCCGGGCTGCCTTTCTACGAACCCCTGTACCGGCACCGCGGCCTGATCTACGAGAAGCTCGGGGAGATGGTGGGAGGGTTGAGCAACCTGCTTGTCAACAGCCTGTCCTCCATCACCTTTTCCACCATCTACTCCATCTTTCTCTTCCTCGTCTTCTTCTACACCATGTTCTTCTTCCTCAAGGACGGCCCGTACATCCTCCGGCGCATCCTCGACCACATCCCGCTGCAGGACGGGATAAAGGGGAGGCTCCTAGAGAGGTTCACCTCGGTAACCCGGGCCGCCATCAAGGGAACCCTGGTGATCGGCGTGATCCAGGGAAGCCTTGCGGGCATGGCCTTCTGGGTGGTGGGGATTGATGGAGCCGTGTTCTGGGGAACGGTCATGACCATGCTCTCCATCATCCCGGCCGTGGGCTCGGCCCTGGTCTGGTTCCCAGCGGCCGTTATCCTGGCCTTCTCGGGCGAGTTCGTAAAGTCCATCGGGCTGCTCGCCTTCTGCGGCCTTCTCGTGGGCAGCGTGGACAACATCCTACGCCCGGTGCTCGTGGGGCGCGACGTGAGGCTGCACGAGCTGCTGATCTTCTTCAGCACCCTGGGCGGCATCGGCATGTTCGGGATCCTGGGCTTCATTATCGGCCCGATCATCGCCGCGCTGTTCATCACCATCTGGGACATCTACGCAGAGATCAGCTGCATCCAGCTGAAGGGCCCCGACGCGGAAGGCTAGGCCGGGGCCCGGCCAATCCAGCCCCGGATGTCCCCCGTTCGCGGGTTCTGATCCCTGCCTTGAAAAACTCCGTGAAGCGGAAGGGCACGCCACATATCGGGATGGCCGCCTCCGGGGCAGGCTGGGACAATCCCCGTCCGGTCCCGGCGTGGAAGCCTTTTCCTGCCGGGCAAGCATGCGCGCACGGTGCATTGGCTTGAGCATCCCGCCGGCTTCGATGATGAGCTCGAGCAGGCATGTGCATGCAGCGCATTGAAATGAAGACATTGAAATAAAAAAGAGATCCGTCCCGCCCGTCAGTGCGGCTCACCGGGCCTCAGCGGATTTTTCTCCGGCCTTTGGATAGTATATATAGTAACGACAGAGATAAAGGCCTGTGTCATGCGCAGCTACGAACGACGCTTCTCCATGTGGATCGCAACCTTCGCACTGCTTCTGGCCCTTGTGCAGCAGGCGTTCGGGGTCGGGTTGCCTGCCTTCGAAGATCCGGACAGCGTCGTCCATCATACCGCCTTCAGCCTCGAGTACTCGGAGGAGTTCGAACAGGCCAGGTGGGTCGCCTACACGCTCACTCCCGAAATGACAGTCGGCCCTGCAGCCCGCACCGGGGATTTCCGGCCGGACCCCCTGGTGAAAACCGGTTCCGCCGAGCTCGAGGACTACCGGGGAAGCGGCTTCGACCGGGGGCACCTGGTTCCGGCCGCGGATATGAAGCACTCCCGGGTGTGCATGAGCGAGACCTTCTACCTGTCCAATATGAGCCCCCAGAGACCCGAGTTCAACCGGGGAGTCTGGAAGCGGCTCGAAGAGCTTGTCCGCACGTGGGCGCACGAGAACGGGGAGCTCCACGTGGCGGCGGGCCCTGTTCTCGCCGGCGGCGGATTTCCCGTGATCGGCCCGAACCGGGTTGCCGTGCCCGTGCTCTTCTACAAGGTCATTCTGGATTGCCGGGAACCGGACCTCAACGCCATCGGCTTCATCCTTCCCAACGCAGGCTCCAGTGCCGATCTGTGGGACTTTGCCGTGTCCGTCGATACGGTGGAGGACCTCACGGGAATCGACTTCTATCCCGAACTCGAGGACGAGCTCGAGGAGCGGCTGGAGTCGTCGGTCGACCTGGGAAGATGGTCGTGGGGAGGCAAAGCTCCGCCTGAGGACGGGTCGTGGAGTGGAGACCTCCAGGATGACGGGCCCGGCTATGGCTGCGATTACTGGCTCAACGTCGGAACAGGCGTCCGGCACAACCCAGGCTGCAGAAACTTCGGGAAGTCCCGGAACGGCAGGTGCTGCGGCCCCGAGGAGGGAAGGGCGTGCGGCATCTGCGGGGGATAGGGATGATCATGCCCGTAAAGAAAAAAGGGGATCGCCTCGGACCTACCCGCTGATGGAGAGGATGCCCTGGTAGTACGGGCTTTCCCTGAGCCTGGCAGTGAAGTCTTCGAGGAGCTCCTCCTTCCCCTGGACCTCGCCCGGCCATGCCAGGTCGAAGAGCATCAGGGCCTGACTCATGTTGCCGGCATAGATCAGGTCGGCCATACCTCGCCACATCTCCTTGGGCGGAGCCCCAGTGCTCCAGCGGCCCTCGGCCCGGATGTGCTCCGCAAGGCTTGAGATCAGGCTCTCGCTCGGGGCCTCACGCTTCATGAGTTCTCCTGCGAAGACATAGGAGGTGCCGTCGAACCTGAGGACCACCCGGGGCGGGGAAGACTCGTCCGCGCCGGGAAGCCATCCCTCGAGGGTGCGGTCGATCATGACGAGCTCAAGCCCCGGCAGGCCGTCGAGGTCCTGGAAACTCACGGAGTCGGCGTCTTCGGTGGGGATGCTCTGGAGGAGGGCGAACGAATCCCCGATCTCGAAGAGGTGCAGGGTGGCGCTATCCAGGGCATCCATGCTGCGCTCCAGTATCACGAGGTCCGGCTGCGAGTTGCCCGTGACGTCGGTCCCCATGAGGAGCAGGTGCTTGCCGCCGGTGCTGACCCCGACCACGCTGAACGCCGCAGCAGCGCTCCTGGCAAAGATCTCGCTGCCCTCACGGAAAATCTGCAGGCTCCCCTCGTGCCGGCGGTTGGTGATCCTCACCAGGTAATCCCGGTAGGTGAGCTCGTCCTTGAGGCCCGTGGACGACGGATCTTCCCGGGACGCTGTCGAGCCCGCCAAGGTGTCTCCTGGCGAAAGTCTCGCCACCTGGGCCATGCGGTCCGGGGCCCGGCTGAACAGGGCCTGCCCATCGTTCCCGGTCGAGATGAGCAGGGCGATGAACGCAAAACCGAGCAGGGCGATCACGCCCGTGCTCATGCCGGGCTCACATCGTTTTTCGCGGGGGTTCCGATCTTCCATGCCTCTGCATCGTCCAGGGGCCCCATGGCGGAGCCCATCCGTATTTAAGTCCAAGGCCGGATAGATTCTCTGCTTCCCAAACAGGCCGCGGTGCGGCTCACTGCCGGGCGGAGCGTCTCCGGCGATTCCATATGGAAACATTATCGGTCGTGGGCTTCGGGGAGATGAGACCTGGCACCGGTGATATGATTCTTTGCGGGAGAATCTTTAAAAAAACGTGAGGTGCCGGTATGAAGCGCGGCCGAAGGGTCCTTGCCGCCGGGATCAGGGCAGGTACGTGCGGGCCCCCAGGTAACGTTCCTGGAAATAACCCGACGAGAGGGATTCGGCGCGGATCGTGCTGCCGGTAGCGGGTGCGTGGATGAACCGGTCATTCCCGATATAGATGCCCACGTGAGAGACACGGTGCCTGGCGCCGGTAGCAAAGAACACGAGGTCCCCCCTTTCCAGCCTTTCCCGGTGAATGGGCTTTCCGGCCACGAACTGCTCGCGCGAGGTCCGAGGCAGGCTCAGGCCGTTGAGCTCGTAGACGGCCAGCACCAGGCCGCTGCAGTCGAGCCCCTTCTCCGGGATGGAGGAACCCCACCGGTAGGGTATCCCGATGAAGCTCTGCGCGGTCTGGGCCAGATCGTCCCTGATCGACACGGACCGGTTCCGGGCGCCCCTGGCCGAGACGTATTCCCAGGGGCCCACGATCAGGTAGGCGTCGATGATGCCTGTATCCAGGAGCCTCCGGGCAGCCGCCTCGGCCTCGCTTCTCGAGGCGTAGTTTCCGAACCTGACCTTGAAGAGCCCCGAGCCGTGAGGGAAGTAGAATGCGTCGATCCCTCTCTCCTCCAGGGCGCGGGTGAGTCGGGCGGCGTTCTCGACTTGCGAGAACGCGCCTGCCTGGATGGAGTAGCCCATGGACCGTGCCGTGAAAGGATCGGGGCTCACCTGGTGCACCACCGCGTGCCGGGAACATCCCGCAAGCAGCAGGAGCATGAAAAGGGCCGATGCTATGGGCCTCGTGAGTGACGATCCCATGTGTTCCTCCCTGGTAGGGTTCAATGCCCGCTCCATAAGGTATCGAACAGCGGGTCCTGAAATATTAGCTCATGCCGTGCCTTTTTACCAGCCATCTGGTGGCCCGGAGCTCTGCAGTTGATATTGCGGACAGGCGGCATATCCTTTTTATGGAGACGGGCTTCCTGAGAGCATGATTCATCCGGCTCGAGCTCGCGCGCTCTCGCGTGGGAAAAAGCATCCGGGCAAGTCCGAGACCGGAGCTCCTGGGGGGCTTCAGGGAACGGCGAGGTTCCCATGCTGCGCAGATCCGATCCTTCTCGAACCCGCGGGTGGCATACCTGGAAGATGCTCTCGACCGGTTCGCTGGCCGAGGGGCTGGTGGGTGCCGCCTCCGGGTCGGTCGCAATTCTCGGGCTCTTCGGTGTCTACCCCGAGGTCCTGCTCTCCCTGGCGGTAGCCGGTGCGGGCGGCGTGCTGCTGTTGCAGGGCGGAGCGATTGCCGGGAGATTTCCTTCGCTTGCGAGCAAAGCCGGAGAAAACCCGATCGAAAGCCCCGAGCTGGGTGGCGGGCTGATCATGGAGTTCCTGTGCGGTTCGGCGGCAGTGCTGCTGGGGTTGTTGTCGCTGCTGGGCATCGCTTCGGATATCCTGCTCCCGGTCGCGGTCATCGTGCTCGGGGTCACCCTGCTCGTCTCGAGCGGCATCAGTGCGCGAGTGAGCGTTCTCCTGCTTCATCGGGCACAGGAGGGCAGGCATGTCCGGGCCGCGCTCAAGGAGTCGGCCGACGCTGCAGCCGGTGCGCAGATGCTCATCGGCGCAGGCGCTCTTGCCCTTGGCATCGTGGCTTTGAAAGGCCTCAGCCCCATAACCTTGAGCCTTGCCGCCATGCTCGGGATCGGAGTCTCCGACCTCCTGAGCGGCACGGCCATAGCCTCCCGCCTCACGAGGCCGTTCGGAACCTGAGGCAATCGGCGACACGCCTGTGTTACTTCTCGAGGGCGTGTCTGGAAAGGTCCGGGCCCCGGCGAGACTGCCGGGGCCGGGGAAAGAACAAGACCATACAAGGAGACAGATCATGAGGATCAGGGAGATCATGACGCCCAATCCTGAAGTGCTTCCCATGGATGCATCTCTCATGGATGCCGCGCTCAAGATGAGAGACCTCGATGTCGGGGCCATGCCCGTTACGAGCGGAGGTAGCGTGGTGGGGATCGTGACCGACCGGGACATCGTGCTCAGGGGCATGGCTCAAAGGCGTGACCCTGCCGGCACCAGGGTAAAAGACATCATGAGCCGCGACGTGCTCACCTGCCCGGAGGACACCAGCCTGGAGGACGCCGCCCGGATCATGGAGGAAAAGAAGGTCAGGCGGGTGCTCGTCACGGATTCGTCCGGCAGGACGGTGGGCATCCTGTCCCTGGGAGACATTGCCACCAAGGGAGTCAGGGAACAAAAGATCGGGCTGGGAGGCGAGATACTCTCCCGGGTATCTCAGCCCAGCAGGCCGCTCCACCACTGAGCCGCCAGTGCCAGGGAGAAGGGGTCCACCGGTGCCGCCTGCTCCCGGCCTGAAAAATCCCCCCGGCATGCCGTGTCTGCGAGGGTTCCCCGGGCGGGGAGCCCTTCCCGGGAGGCGGCCCGGGCATCCGGCAGCTCGGACCAAGGAGGTGAAACATGAATACTGGAAAATCGGTTGCATGCATGATCGCGGCGGTGATCATCGTGCTTGCGGCCTCGGTGTCCGCTTTTTCCCAGGCACCCCGGGGAGGGCCGGGAGTCGGAAGGCCCGGAGCGGGTTACCCGCCCATGATGGGGGACCTGTTGACCCCGGAGCAGCAGCGTACGATCACGGCCATTCAGCAGAACTTCCGGGAAGCGACCTCGGAGACCGTGAAGAAGCTCTGGGAGCAGGAGCTTCAGCTCATGACAGCCCTGGCCGCCCCGGAGATCGATGAAGACAAGGTGCGCTCGATCGTCGATTCCATCAGCGCCCTGCGGTCCGATCTCTACCGGCAGCAGGTCGAGATGTATCTCGAGCTCGCCCGCCAGGATCTCCTGTATCCCCTGATGAGGAACCGGGGCATGATGGGATGGGGCATGGGTGGAGGCATGATGGGGCTCTGTCCCATGTATGGCCCCGGCGCGACGGGCCTGGACGGGCCGGCCTCTCCTCCGGGCGGCGCCGCCGGGCCATGAGCTTTCACGGGTAGCAGGGTTTAATAGGGCCGTCCGTGCACTTTCCCGGCCGCTTCGGAACCCTGGCGGGAGGCCCCCCTGGCTAGCACTACAGCGGTGAAGTAGAAATACAGCATGACAGGCCCTATGAACTTTTCATGAGAGAAACCATGAGGAGAACAACACGCAATGGAAGCACAAGAGCAAGAAGTACGGAAGCAATGGGATCAAGCGTTTGGAGAGATAGAGGAACGAGTCCATCATCTTTTCCCCCAGTAT
>JBASVF010000014.1:0-3217 GCA_049275795.1 Desulfomonilia bacterium | reverse complement strand
GACCGGACGGTTATGTCGTGGTAATGACTCGCGCATATGGAATGCTGTTGTGTGAGGAGACTCTCCCGTCCCAAAGCGCAGGGCTTGAGCTGAACAGGAAAATCGGCAGGTACTCCGGAACCTCATGGACCATCCCGCACAGGGCTCATTCTGTGAGTCCACCCGAGCACGACGGCGAGAGAATCGTATGCGTTGAGGCATGCCTCAACCTTGTTAGAGGAGGTAACCATGAGAACCATTGCGGTAATGAATCAGAAGGGCGGGTGCGGCAAGACGACCACGGCCGTCAATCTCGCCGCGTGCCTTGCCCGTTCGGGCAGGAACGTGCTCGTCGTGGATATGGATCCTCAGGCGCATGCGACCCTGGGCCTGGGATTCGGGCTCGGAGGCTTCGAGCATAGCACCTATGATCTCCTGGCAGTGCCTGAGCCCCGGCCGGCCGTGCCCGGCGATACGATCCTCGAGGTTTCTCCGGGCCTCTCCCTGGTCCCCTCCGACGTGACGCTCAGTGCTGCAGAACCGATCCTCCTGGGCAGGGAGAACCGGGAGCACCGCCTTGCCGATGCGCTCAAATCCGTCGAGGATGACTATGATTTCTGCATCATCGACTGCCCGCCCAACATCGGGGTGCTCACCTTCAACGCCCTATTTGCCTGCACCGAGGTCATCATTCCCATGGAGACGGGGCTCTTCGCCATCCACGGCCTGGCCAGGCTGCTGGAGACCATGGAGCTGGTCAACGCGAGGCGGCGCCGCATGATACCGGTCACCGCCCTGGTAACCATGTTCGACCGCAGGACCAGGATCGCCTCCGAATCTCTGAACGAGATCCAGAAGCACCTGGGAAGCCGGGTATTCACCACGATAATCAACTTCAATGTCAAGATCAAGGAAGCTGCCAGCCACGGCAAGCCGGTGATCGAGTATGCCCCGGATTCCGCCGGTGCCCGGGACTATCAGGACCTTGCCGGTGAGGTTCTCAGGATGCGGGTGTTGAAGTCAGCCCCTGCCAGGGACTCCGAGACGAGCGAGGAGGGCGTGCTGTTCTCCTGCTATGCGCCCAAGGCTGAGAAGGTCTACGTGGTGGCCGACTTCAACGACTGGCAGCCCGGCAGGACGCCCCTGGAGCCCGTGGATGGAAACGGCGTCTGGCAGCGGTTCATCCCCCTGAAGAAGGGCAGGTACGAGTACAAGTTCCTGGTCGACGGCGACTGGATCACCGATCCCACCAATCCCAGGATCATCAGCGGGGAATTCGGCGAGAACTCCCTGATCGAGATCGACTGACCATGGAAGAGCGCAGCAGGCTGGGCAGGGGCCTCGAGGAGGTGGCACGGCTCTATCTCTCGGACGCCCCGAACGCCGGCATACGGATCACTGAGCCGGACCGGGGCCTTATGCCGCGCAGCCGGGTCGTCCGGGTGATCGCCCCGGGATCGGCGCTTCTGGGCGCGTTCTTCACGGCCAACCTCTCCCTGGAGCTCCTCAGGCAAGGCTATCGGGTGGCTGTCTTCGACAGCGCGACCGGAGAAGGGGACCGCCTCGAGGCCATGTTCGGAAGGGTCCTCTGCAGGGACCAGGCATCGGGGGCTGCCAGGGTGAGGCTCTACGGCCTCGGCGAGATCCCACTGTACCCGGGAGGCGTGCAGGACGCGCAAGCCCTCCTCGACGATCCCGCTCCGGGAAGCGCCTTGGGCCGGTGGGTTCTCGTGCACGCCCCGGTATGCCTCGAAGAGACCGCCCGGGAAGCCGCCGACTGCGACGCCGTGATCCTCAGCGGCCTTGACTGGCCGTCCGTGCTCCAGTGCTATGCCTGGCTCAAGGTTCTTGCGCAAGGCGGGATGAAGTGCCCGGTCTCGCTGGCATTCGTCGACCCGTCCTCGGAGGCTCATGGCCGCGAGTCTTTCCTGCGGTTCTCGTCCTTTGTCTCCGAGCGGCTGGGTGTTTCTCTGGAATACCTCGGCTGCCTCGTGCGCGACAGGATCATGGAACGCTCGATCACCGAGCGCGAACCCCTGGTTCTCGGGCACGAGCCTTCGGCGGCCCGGGACAGCCTCGAGGCTGTGTGCCGCGCCTTGCTCGGACGGCAGGAACGGGCCCCGGCAGCGATCAGGAGCAGACCGTGACGAGGATACTGAAGGCCGTTCCGGCAAGCCGGGCGAGCTACCTGACCCAGGTCTGCGAGCAGTACTTCCGCGAGGCCCACGGGCTGCGCATCGTGGAGCGCAGCCTGGGCAACGAGTTTACCGGCATGATCGACCTCCTGGCTACGGACGGCTCACAGATATGCCTGGTGACCATCGGCACCGGGGAGTTCTCCCGCAGCCTGTTCCGCTCGTTCATGGGGTACCGGTGGTTCCGCGAGAACCGCGAGTTTCTCGGCCGCGTCTACGATTCCCGGGAGATCGACCTGGCGCTTCCCGCCCGCCTCATCATCCTGTCCGAGGACATCCCCTTCGGCGCAGGGGCCATGTGCGTCGAGGTCTGCTCCGTGGAGGTCAGGCTCTACCGGTACCGGCTCTTCGGCACGGAGGACGACCCGGACATCAGCATCGAGGACGCCTCGGAGCCTTGCCGGGAACAGCCATCGGAGAGCTCCATCCAGGCCCTGATCCGGGAGCTCGGGATCGGCTGCACCGGCATTACGGAGCAGGAAGCATCGGGTCTTCGCCGTGCCATGGGATTTCCCGAGTAGCCCGGGCAAACCGTCTCTCTCGAGCAGGCCCGGGAGAAGCCCGGGGGCACCCGCAGCAGGAAAGCGGGGTCCGAACCTGGCCGGCTGGCCGACGTATCATGACCCCCCGGCGCCCTGTTCCCGCTGGATCCCGGCAATGCCTGGTTTTTTCCCTGCAACTCCTTATCATGAGAGTCGTATCCATGCTTATCATGAGTGTCATGCCCGTGCGGCAGCTTTTGCCGAGAGAAACGGCTGCGAGGTTTATATGAAAGATCCGCTGTCCGTGGGAGCGGGCGGCTGGTTCCATCAAAAACGCAGCTCCGCCGGGGGAGGGAGGAGAGCATGAAGGCCGAGATCGACGAGGTGAAGTGCGAAACCGTCGGAAACTGCGTGAAGATCTGCCCGGAGATTTTCCGGTTCCACCCGGGGAGCAAGAAGGCGTATGCCATGGTGCCCGAGGTGCCGCTCCATCTCCAGGAAAAATGCATCCGGGCGGCCCGGGCGTGTCCGACCGGGGCCGTAATTCTCAAGGACTAAAAA
>JBASVF010000013.1:0-5868 GCA_049275795.1 Desulfomonilia bacterium | reverse complement strand
GCGGAAGGGCTCACCGAAGTGACCGAGCCTTCGCCCAGCCGCGACCACACCGAGCGCATGCTCGCATACTTCGGCGCAGAGCTTGAGCGCGAGGGGACCACGGTGCGCATCGCAGGGCCCCAGCGGCTGGAGGCCCGCGAGGTGCCGGTGCCGGCCGACCCATCCTCCGCCGCGTTCCCGGCGGTGTGGGCCGCGGCCGTTCCCGGCTCCGAGGTGCTCCTGCGCGGCATCTGCCTGAACGAGACCCGCACCGGCTTCATCTCGGTTCTCAGGAGAATGGGCGCAGAGGTCACCCTGCACGACGTCCGCGAGGTTGCGGGCGATTCGGTGGGGGACATCCTGATCAGGGGAGCCGATCTCACAGCCACGACCATCGAGGGTCAGGAGGTCCCCACCCTCATCGACGAGATCCCAGTCCTGGCGGTGGCTGCCTGCTTCGCCCGGGGCACCACCGTGATCAGGGACGCTCACGAGCTCCGGGTCAAGGAGACCGACCGCATCGGGGCCATGGCCATGGGTCTGGCCTCGCTGGGGGTGCGGGTGGAGGAGACCCGCGACGGCCTGGTGATCGAGGGCGGAAGAGCGCTCAAACCGGGCCATATCCGCACCTTCTCGGACCACCGTATCGCCATGTCGTTCTTCATCTTATCGAGGATCGCCGACATCGAGGTCGCTCTCGACGATACGGGGTGTGTGGACATCTCGTTCCCGGGATTCTTCGAGCTCATGGGGAGGATTGTATGAGGCACCCGGCGGTGACCATCGACGGCCCGGCAGGCAGCGGAAAGTCCACGATCGCCCGGCAGGTGGCCCACCGGCTCGGGTTCACCTACCTCGATACCGGCGCGTTGTACCGGGCTGCGGCCCTGGCCATCGACAGAGAGGGGGTCGACCCCTCGGACGGGCAGGCATGCGCCGAGGTGGTAAGCCGCACCGATATCGGGCTCGGAGAAGGCAAGGTGACCGTGCAGGGTCGCGACGTCACGGAGGCGATCCGCACCCGGCCCATCAGCGACCTGTCCTCGCGCATTGCGGCTCACCCACAGGTGAGGGCCGCTCTCATGGGCCTGCAGCGTTCGTTCCGTGAAAAGGGCCCGCTCGTGGCCGAGGGCAGGGACACAGGGTCGGTCGTGTTTCCCGATGCCGAGGTCAAGGTCTACCTCCACGCCTCGGCCAAGGAGCGCGCGGGCAGAAGGCACCGGGAACTCGCCGCTAAGGGGTTCGAGAGCACCTACGAGCAGGTGCTCCGGGATCTTGAGGAGAGGGACCGGCGTGATTCGTCACGCAGCACGGCGCCCCTGGTTGTACCGCAACACGCTGTTGTGGTCGATACGACACACATGGGTATTGAAGAGGTTGTCTCTACGGTATTGGAAATAGTACAAGAACGACTAGCCGATTAACAGGCGATCCTTCTTGCCGGAGGCATCCGCGCCAGCCTGCTTCTTCATTTCGGAGGCCATGTAATCGAGCATCTCTCGGGAGAAGTTGATGATGTCCCTGTTGGTGAACCCGTTGTTCACAAGCTCCTTGTACAGAGACTTCGCAAGTATCTTGGTGGCCTTCGCCGTATCCATGTTCTTCAATATGATATCAAGATTGCTTCGCCTGCTCATCTTACATCCTTCCTTGTCACTCGGCTGGTAAATGCATCTAATGTGCCAACCTGGGCTCTCTTTGAGTTGGCTCATATTATCAATATATTACGAGCGAGAGCGATGGGTTCTTGTACCATACATGTGTAAAATCTGCAATACAGGAATCAATACCCTTGAAGCGAGTAACAATTTGGGTTAGTAATGTCGCTTACATGGGAATGAGCATATCGCCGGAGATTGCCGGCCTGAAAAAAAAGATATCACTGGCTGAGATTACCATCCTGCTCCTGCTGGTAGTGGTGTGGCTGGGCATGTTCCTGATCGTGGGGGCGAGGAAAGAGCGCTACATCGAAGCCATGGTGAGCCTGCAGGGGCAGGTCCTGTCACTTGCCGACCGGCAGGCGGTCCTCCAGGACCTCGATCCCGGGACCTGGCCTTTCCCGAGAGTATTCCGGTTCTTCCTCGTAAAGGACTCCCGCGTCGTGAGCTCAAACCTGCCCTGGATCGAATCCCCGGAGCCTTCGGTGGAGGATGCCTTCGGCAGGTTCATCAATTCCCACGAGGTGCTGCCCCGGATGCGCACCGGGACCAGCGGCACCGCCTGGATCAGGCTGAATAAGGTTTCTCCGCGCATCTGGATATCGTGGTCCGCATCTGACCGGGGCGAATGGGTCTTCGGCGTGGCCTCCGACGAGGAAGAGCTCCTGGCGCTGACCGGCTTCCCGGACTTCAGGCTCACGATGCTCGTCTGTGCGGCCCTGGCCTCGGCGCTTCTCCTGTTGTCGCTGATCTGGGTCCTGTCGTGGCTCAGGCTCTCCGCGGTCAAGGGCTTTTACCGGGACCGGTGACCCGGGCCCTCCAGCCACTTCCCGAGGCCTAAGGCGTCCCTGGCGCCGCCTTCCCCCTGCCCCTTCTCCTGCGGGAAGGCCTTCTCTTCCTGCCCCGGAGGACTCGCGCCTCGGGATGGGCCTCGCGGAAGATCTTCGCGAAGGGGTCCTGCGGATCAACGACGCCCCTGCCTGAAACGATCGAGAATACCATGGACGCTTCCGGGTAGCGTGAGCGCTTCCTGAGAGACCACTTCATCCTGCCGGATTCCATGGCCGCGCGCATGCGTTCTACGATGTAGAGGATCTGAATGATGTTGGCCTTCACGGTCTTGGGGATGGTGACGGACATGCCCGCATCGAAAAGCGCGTCATGCAGGACCTTGATCTTGTCGTCTCCCGCAGCCTGTCGATCCTTCAGGAGATGGTCCGCCCAGGGCCAGAGCATAAGGCTCAGCACGGCCTCTCTCGACAGGGGTTTGCCGGAGCGGGCGCGATCGTCGGCCGCTCCCACGAGGGCGCCGAGGGCATCGAAGGCCCCGGGGGTCTCCTGCAGGAACGAGCCCACTTTGCCTATCAGGCACGGCAGGACCCCATAGTCGCGGAACAGACGCAAAACCGCATAGAAGAAGCCTGAATCGATGTCCTTGTTGAGCTCCTCGTAGAGCCTGGCGCCGGAACAGGCGCACAGCAGCCCCCGGTTCTGCTCGATCTCGCGGGCGGTCTTCTCCTCGATGGAGAACCCCAGCCTGGCTGCGTGCCGCAGCACCCGCCACATGCGCACTGGGTCCTCGACGTAGCGCTCGCGGGGGTCGCCGATCATGCGCACGGTGCCGGTGCGGAGGTCTTCCAGGCCGCCCACGTAATCGATGATGGTGAAGCTGGAGATATCGTAGAAAAGGGCGTTGATCGTGAGGTCGCGCCGAAAGGCGTCCTCCTGCGGCGTGCCGAAGGAGGTATTGGGGTCCACGGCCTCCTCAGAACCATCGGTCTCCTGCGGCTCCTTGCGGAACGTGGCCACCTCGATGATCTTTCCTCCCTTGAACCGGATGTGGGCGAGCCTGAACCGCCTCCCGATGAGCATGCAGTTGCCGAAGAGCTTCTTGACCTGGGCCGGCCTCGCGTCGGTGACCACGTCGAAGTCTTTGGGCTTCTTGCCCAGCAGGATATCACGCACCGCGCCGCCCACAAGGGAGGCGGTGAACCCGTTGCGATAGAGCCGATAGAGCACCTTGAGGGCATCCGGGTCGATCTTGCTCCGTGAGATGGGGTGCTCGGCCCTCTGGAGCACTACCGGTTCTCTACTCTCCATGGCTGTGGATATCGTCATCATCTTCGCTCCGCTCTCCCGCCACCCGGTAGGATTCTTCGCTCCAGCGAATGAGGTCCAGGCCTTTGCAGCCGCGTGAACAGAACGGCCGGTAGGGGTTGTTTTCATATGCCGTCATTTTTCCGCACGAGGGACATCTGATGATTCGTGTTTTCTTGAGTCCCATTGCCGTATCCTTTGCCTGTGAAAGCTCTCTGCATCGTATCCGGCCTGCAGCCGGCAGCCGGACCCGGTAAACGCGCGCCGGCATGAGCATTTCTTTTCCACGTGCGTATACAGCACACCGCATCGCCTTGTCAATTTGATCGCCTGCGCACGTTGTGAATTGTTGATTATTTTATCTTCTAAAAAATTCCTATTGACTCATCCGGAAAAACAATGATTTGAATTATGATAACAACACGTTGAAAAGGCCGAAGCGATGCAGAAAAAGGTTAGACGGAAACGGCAGATACTCCGGAACAAAACCATCATCCTACGTGCCTCACGGGAGCTGTTCCACAAAAAGGGCTTCTACGGCACCACCATGGAGGACATCGCCGAGTTCTCCGGCTTCGACCGACGCACCATCTACAACCACTTCAAGAACAAGGAAGATATCTTTGCCGCATTGATTTCGGGCATCCTCATGGAGATCTCCGGTGTCTTCGACGAAATCGAGGAGGAGAAGATCCCGATTTTAGAGAAGCTCCGCAGGATCGTGCTGAGATTGCTGGATATCTACATCGACAACGCTCAGCTCCTGAACATCTTCATGTCCGAGTACGAAACGAACGAGATCAAGAAGAAGCGCTACATCTCTTCGTACGGCCTGAAGAACATCCGCGACTACAAGGTGATCGAATCCCGCCTCGTGGACATGATACGGCAGGCCCAGATCGAGGGAATGGTGGTGGACATCCACCCCTATGTGCTTGCAGGAGTGCTCAACGAGCTGGTCCTGCGCAGCGTCATCGTGCTCCACAGCCAGAAGGGCACGCTTCGCAAGAAAGACCTCATCCACGACATTTTCGAGCTCCTGAGCAAAAACGTCGTCTCGGCGCCGCCGGAAACCGGGACCGCCCGTTAAGCGCGCCGCCGCTCCCAGCGAGGGGCACCGGGTTTTCAAGGACCAAAGAAAGAGGGCCGGCTCCCACCGGCCCTCTTCATGTTATCCCTTCTTCCCGAGGCTACATCATTCCGCCCATGTCAGGCGGCATGCCTGCGCCCGGGTGTCCTCCGGCCGGCTTTTCCTCCGGGATCTCGGCCACCATGACCTCGGTGGTCAGCAGCAGTCCGGCTACCGAAGCCGCGTTCTGCAGCGCGGAACGGGCTACCTTGGTGGGGTCGATGATGCCTGCCTTGAGCAGGTCCTCGTAGGTATCGGTATCGGCATTGTAGCCCTCGTTGCCCTTGAGGTTCTTGACTTTCTCCACCACGATGCCACCCTCGAGGCCCGCGTTGACCGCGATCTGACGGAGCGGCTCCTCGAGCGCCTTCTGCACGATCTTCACCCCGAAGCCCTGATCGCCGTCGAGCTTGAGCGAATCGAGAGCCTTGATGCAACGCAGCAGCGCAACGCCGCCGCCCGCGAGGAAGCCTTCTTCGACCGCTGCCCGGGTGGCATGCAGGGCGTCCTCGACCCTTGCCTTCTTCTCCTTCATCTCAGGCTCGGTGGCCGCACCGACCTTGATCACCGCAACGCCGCCCGCCAACTTGGCAAGCCGCTCCTGTAGCTTCTCACGGTCGTAGTCGGAGGTAGACTCCTCGATCTGGGCCTTGATCTGCGTGATCCTGCCCTGGATGGCGGCCGAGGTTCCCGCACCTTCCACGATGGTGGTATTGTCCTTGTCCAGGATCACCCGCTTGGCAGTGCCGAGATCGTGAACCGTGGCGGACTCGAGCTTTCTGCCGAGCTCCTCGGAGATCACCTGGCCGCCGGTGAGAATCGCAATGTCCTCGAGCATGGCCTTGCGGCGGTCACCAAAACCGGGCGCCTTCACCGCGGCGCACTTCAGCGTGCCCCTGAGCTTGTTCACCACCAGCGTGGCCAGCGCCTCGCCCTCGATGTCCTCGGAAATGATCAGCAGAGCCCTGCCCTCCTTGGCAATCTGCTCCAATACCGGAATGAGAT
>JBASVF010000012.1:0-6520 GCA_049275795.1 Desulfomonilia bacterium | reverse complement strand
CTTCACCGGTTCAGCGTACGGATAGAGCTGGATGAAGGCAAGGTGCAGGGAATCGGCGCCGATGGCCTGGGCGTAGCGGATCATCTCACCGGTGGCCCCCATGTGGTTGGTGCAGTTGAGCTCGGGAACGATGTCCGGGTTGAACGCCTGGCGCATCTTGATGTCGCGGCCGAATCCGCCGGAGGCAAGGATGAGCGCCCGTTTGATCTGGATATTCTTCTTCTTGCCTCCTTCCTTCACCTCGATACCGAGCACGGGTCCACCCGTATTCGCCCGCCAGATCCAGGTGACTTCGGTGCGCAGGCGCATGGTCGCGCCCTGCTTTTCTGCTATCCTCTTGAGGGCATCGGTGTACCCGCGGCCTACGCCCTCCACGCAGGTGTGCGTACGGTATGCCGAATGGCCGCCTGTGCGGTTCACGATCTCGCGCAGCTTGGTGCCGCCATCATCGATCATCCAATTCAGCGCGGGCGTCGCCCCTTCCACCAGAATCCTCACCAGCTCGGGGTTGCCATAGAAATCGCCGCCCTTGATGGTGTCCGTGGTGTGCAGGTCAACGCTGTCGTCGCCCAGACCAAGCTTCTCGCGGAGGTGGAACTTGTCGTCCCAGGAATTGTACTCGCCGCCGTTGATGATGGAGTTGCCTCCGTAGAGCGGCATTTTCTCGAGGATGACGACCTTTGCCCCTCCTTTCGCAGCCTCGGCCGCCGCCGCAAGTCCGGCAAACCCGGAACCCACGACCACCGTGTCGAGGGTCTCATCCCATTTCGTGGGGATAACCCTGTTCTCAGCCGCGTGGGCTTCCCCCTTCATGAGGTTCAGGGCCATGGCGCCTGTTGAGGCGAGAATACCGGCCGTCACGGAGCCCTTGAGCATCTGTCTGCGCGTTATTCCACCCTTGTTACCGGTAACGCCGTTCCCCTTTTCCTTGTGACCTTTCTTCATGGTAGATCTCCTCCCTATATTGGGTGTTTATGAATAAACCGGACTTCCAGTTATTCCGTACCTGCCGCAGGGCAGGTAGTGCACTCGTCTCGATCGTCTCTCTGGACTGCATGGGCGAACGCCGCAAGCGCATGGGATACTGGTGATGAGGAATACACGTTCGTGAAGAGCACCTCGCTCTTCTCGCAGAGGAAGCCGAACCTCGCGAGAAATGCCGATATCGTCATATAGAAACGGCATATCGGGTAGTTTCATATACCCACCTTCGCTGATTCAGCCTGAGGCAGGATGGTGTAACCTCAAGCTGATCCTGTTGAATGTTATCTAACAGGAATATGCCCTAGGACATAGGGGAGAAAATGGGGTTTTATCGGGTATTAGGGAGTACCCGATGCATGATGAGAGCATCCTTCGAAAAAAAAGCTCGAGTCGGTTATTCTCTGGACGGCTCCTGGGCGGCGTTCCGGCCCGCGATGCGTCCGAACACCAGACAATCGGTAATGGCGTTGCTGCCGAGCCGGCTTGCACCGTGAATGCCGCCGGTTATCTCGCCGGCCGCATACAGGCGCCCTATGGGTTGCTGCGTCCGAACGTGCATCACCTGGGCTTTGGTGTTGATCCTTACGCCTCCCATGCAGTGGTGTACTTTCGATACCAGGCGGATGCTGTAGTAGGGAGGATACTGGATCGGGGACAGATCGTCGGGTATGGGTTTGCCGAACTCGTCGTCGACACCTTTTTCTACCGATGCATTATAGATACGGATGGTGTTTTTCAGGGCCTCCAGCGGTATCTGGTGGTCATAAGCCAGCTCGTCGATGGTTTCGTACTGCTTCACCACTCCGCGTTTCAGGCATTTATCCAGGGTCGAGGCGTGCTGCACTCCCTTGCTGTCGACGATGGCCACGGCTTCTCTCCCGCCGTTGAGCATGGCGTCGACGAGCAGCTTGCGGTCTGACAGCTCGTTGACAAAGCGCCGGCCCGAGCTCCTGTCGATCAGGATGCCATAGGGGAATCCCGCCAGCATCGAGAACATCGAGCCGACGCCGAATCCTTCCTCGTCCCTGGAGGCCCAGGGGCCGAGCTGAATCAGAGAGAGCTGAATCGGCGTAGCGCCTATTCGTATGGCCTCGATAAGGCTCTCCGCCGTGGCCCCGGGGTGATTGGTGCTCTCGATGTCGGCAGTGAGATTCGGGTTCTGA
Source organism: Desulfomonilia bacterium (assembly GCA_049275795.1). Taxonomy (GTDB): domain Bacteria; phylum Desulfobacterota; class Desulfomonilia; order UBA1062; family UBA1062; genus Phosphitivorax. Next base: position 4,373 of record JBASVF010000012.1, on the reverse strand, counting down.
ATGGTCCTGAACGCTACATCCTGGGCGAAGCCCCCGGTCGCCAGAACAACGGCCTTTTTCGCCCGGAGTCGTCTGATCACGCCTGTCTTGGGATTGGTGAAAATGTAATTCTCCCTGACCACCACGCCTTCCACCTCATCGTTTTCATCCAGGACAAATCGCTTGAAGAGGGTTTTGAGCTGCACGGGTATCCCCAGCTCCCTGCATCTGGTGAGCATGGGTCTGATGATGCCGGATCCCGATGTCTCGATCGTGTTGTAGGTGCGGGGGACCGAGTGCCCGCCGAGGTGGCTCAGCCTTGGTTTATACTTCACCCCGAGCTCATCGATCGTCCATTGCAAGGCCTCGACGGAGCGCTCGGCAACTATCCGGACAAGCTCAGGCTGATTGAGCTTCATACCGGCTGCGAGCATGTCGGCCATCATCAGCTCGGGTGAGTCCTCGATGCCTGCTTGTCTCTGAAGTTCAGAGCCTGCAGCGGCAACCAGCCCGCCGCTGATGACGGAATTGCCGCCAGGGACACGCATCTTTTCGAGCACGATAATGGACGAACAGTACCTCCGCGCTTCCAGTGCCGCTGCAAGACCGGCAAAGCCCGATCCAATGACGATCAGATCGTACTCAGCATCCCACATGAGCCGCTCCATTTAGGCTGTTCTTCTGTACATTCCCGGTTGACCGTGGTCTCAGGAAGTCTCCGACGCACCGGAACACCAGTAAAAGGCATACACCAAGCGCTGGCTTGTGTAAAGAGCTCCAAAAAACACATCAAACACTTGGCGAGGGTTGTTCACGAGAAGACGGATCGGGGCATGGACGGGGGGATCTCATTCATGCATGAACTCACCCTCTTGGCTGGTGCTGCCTGTGGAATCGATGACGCGATTCGAGAGGAAGGCGTGGAGGTTCACCTTCTTGCCGCGCAGACGGAGCTTCCTGCGGATATTCTTGCGGTGCGTCTGAATGGTCTCGAATGAGAGGTTCATAGCCTCGCATATTTCCTTACTCGAACACCCGGCTTGGATCAGGCGGCATATCCCGAGCTCGGTTTTGCTGAGTTTCAGAAGGCCGGCATCCAATTCGGCGCTGGAACCGGAGGTCAGATCTGCGAGCTGTTGGCCGATGAGCGCGAGGTAGCTCTTTCTCACTGAAGCATCCGGTTCCTTTTCTACCTTCTCCAGAGCCGGCAAGATCGAGGTCTTTATCCGCGCCGACAGACGGCCTTCGAAATCCTTGCGGTCTTTCTCGATCGTGTTCAGCACGTTTCTCAAGGTGATGTTCATTTCCTCGGTCCGGTCCTTCTCCTCGCACAGCCTCTGCTCCAGGGCCTTCTGCTCGGTGATGTCGTGCACGATGATGGTCCAGAATTTCTTCCCGTCATAGTCGGTTCGCGTAACCGTGACACTGGCCGGGAAGGTTCGCCCGTTGATGTAGATACCGGTTATCTCGGCACTGAACCGCTGGCCTTCGACCAGCTCGTGGAAGAAGCCCATGAGCACGTCCAGGCCGTGTTCATCGGTCAGATTGCGGATATCCGAGCCCACCAGGTTCTGCAAGGGTATACCGTATATCTCTGCAGCCTGCTGGTTTGCCTAGATGATCTCCAGGTCCTGGTCAACGAGCAGAATCCCTTCGCCGACCGAATTGAAGATCGCACGGTGCATTTTCTCCGCATTCGTTTGTGCATGGTCCGGCCTTCCCGTATTTCTATCATGGGTTTCCCGGTCGGTGGCCGATTCATGGCCTTTAAGCATTCCAAGTCTCATCGAACGCTCCCATCTGCCCGCGATCGCTGTCTCCACGGTATCCGCGATGTGACGCAGGGTACGGTATGAGCCCAGGGCTTCTCCGCCCGGCCCGGATGCTGCGATCAGGTCTTCCAGTGACTGGGTCAGTGCCTTGAACAAGCCGAGAAACGTCTCGAGGGACATGCCCATGTCGCGGTACCGGATGGATTCTTCCACGAGGGCCGCGCCGTACGGGCCCAGGTCATTGATGCCGGAAATCCTCGCCCCGGAGTTTCCCTGTGAGAGCTTACCGAGCATGTTCACGAAGGGGGTGCAGATTCTCTCGAGGTCCTCGCGACCCGCCTTTGCATTGCCCGGCAGGCCGTCCTCCATGCATCTTTCGCATATGCGAAGAACGAACTCATCTGAGCCGTCCATCCTGAACAAGGTATTCTTCATCATTCTTTCACATGAAAAGGTAATTGAATTGCAATGAATGGATATATGTCACAGGGTACAACCAGGAGACCGGGATCAGCCAACCGTTCACCCACCAGGGACTCCTCAGTATCTGGAATCACGAAACCTATTTTCTCAGATGCTTAAGCTTGCAGTCCACCGGGTTGCCGCCATATGTCGGAAACGGATCATGTTATTCATACAAACTATATGAGATGAATTTCGGGCGTGTCAACCCCAAGCCGCGGCATGGCATCCCGATTCGGCCCAGGGCGCCTTCCCGCCCGGGTTTCACGGGCAGGTGGATTGCATCGGCATAGATGCGGGCGCCCGATCTCAGGGCCCTGAACCCGGTAGTGTACCGCCGCTTCCCTCAACCTCCAGCCTGCCATGATCCCGACCGCCGCGCACGCGAACCCCGGTGCTCGGGAGGATCGTGTCCGCTGCTCCACCCCTGTCTCCAGAAAAACGGATGGCCCGTTCGTGACAGGCTGTTTACGGGCAATCATGCAATTTCCCCTTGAACCTTCTCCGGATCGAGGGTACCAAGTTCCTTGGAAGGAGGCGAGCATGAAGCGATCCATTACCATCAGGGATATCATGGACAAGAAGGGCAAACAGCGCATCGTCATGGTCACCGCCTATGACGCCACCATGGCACGCATCGTGGACGCCGCAGACGTGGACGTGATCCTGGTGGGAGATTCCGCGAGCAATGTCATGGCCGGGCACGACAGCACGCTCGGGATCACCATGGACCAGATGGTCTACCACACCCAGTGCGTCACCCGCACCCGGCCGGGCGCACTGGTCATCAGTGACATGCCCTTCCTCTCCTACCAGGCGGACACTGCGGAGGCGGTGAGAAACGCGGGCAGGTTCCTCAAGGAGGGCGGCGCTCAAGGCGTGAAGCTCGAGGGGGGCCTGCGCGTCATCGACCAGGTAAGGGCCATCGTCCGGGCCGATATCCCGTTGATGGGTCACCTCGGGCTCACCCCGCAGTCGGTGCACGCCTTCGGCGGCTTCAAGGTCCAGGCCAAGGGGCCCGAGGCGGCGAGGCTGCTCAAGGAGAACGCCCTGGCCCTGCAGGATGCCGGCGTGTTCTCTATCGTGCTGGAATGCGTGCCCGCCTCGGTGGCCAAGGAGGTGACAGAGGCCCTCGACATCCCCACCATCGGCATCGGAGCAGGTCCGGACTGTGACGGCCAGGTGCTGGTGATCCAGGACCTGCTCGGCATGGACAAGACCTTCAAGCCCAAGTTCGTCAAGCGCTACGCCAATCTCTACGACATTATCCACCAGGCGCTCCAGACCTATGCCGCCGAGGTTAGGGACGGATCGTTCCCGGCCCCGGAGCACTGCTTCAAGGACTGACACCATGGAGATCATCACCGACATTCCGGCCATGAAGGCCTGGGTCCGCTCGGTCAAGGCCCGGGGCGAGACCATCTGCCTGGTGCCCACCATGGGGTATCTCCACGAGGGGCACCTGGCCCTGATGCGGATGGGCAGGACCCTTGCCGATCACCTCGTGATCAGCATCTTCGTCAATCCCACCCAGTTCGGGGCGGGCGAGGACCTGGACAAGTACCCCAGGGACCTTCCGCGCGACGCGGCCATGGCCGAGTCTGTGGGGGTGGAGTGCATTTTCCACCCCGAGCCTTCCACCATGTATCCGCCGGGCTACTCCACCTACGTCGAGGTGGGGGGCATCACCGAGGGACTGTGTGGGGCCTCGCGGCCGGGGCACTTCCGGGGCGTGGCCACCGTGGTCACCAAGCTCTTCACGGTCATCGAGCCCGACTCCGCGGTCTTCGGCGAGAAGGACTACCAGCAGCTGGCCGTGATCCGCAGGATGGTCCGTGACCTGAACCTCGGGGTCGAGATCGTGGCCCACCCCACGGTCAGGGAGGAGGACGGCCTTGCCATGAGCTCGCGCAACAAGTACCTCAGCCCTTCCCAGCGGCGGAGCGCCCTGGTGCTCTCGAAGTCCCTCGAGGAGGCAAGGCGCCTCGTGGGGCAGGGTGAGAGGGACGTGCAGGCCGTAAGGAACGTGATCCTGCGCATGATCGAGCAGACCCCCGAATGCGCGGTGGACTATGTCGAGATCGTGGATGCGGTCTCACTCCATCCCCTGGAGCGCGTCGAGGGAAGGGCCGTCCTTGCCATGGCGGTGAAGGTGGGCTC
>JBASVF010000011.1:0-6954 GCA_049275795.1 Desulfomonilia bacterium | reverse complement strand
TGCGGTGATGGATCCCGAGCTTGCGCCTGAGGTTCGCCCGGTGGAAAGACACGGCGTGCACCGACACGTTGAGCAGGCACGCGATTTCTTTGGTGGTCTTGCCCTGCTTGACGAGGTCGGCCACGGTTGCTTCCATGGGGGTGAGCTGCAGGTAGAGGGAGGGGGTCCCTTGAACAAACTGGCTGAGGAGCTCGTCCAAATTGCTCCGGATGATCTCCAGGTACACTCCCGCCCGATCGCCCAGGTCTTCTCTGCCGAGCTTGTCCAGGTAGGGATAAATCAGCATCCTGGCGCGCTTCACCAGGTCTTCCTGCATTTTCCTCCTCTCCCGGTCGCGGTGATCGAGGAGGACCTTGAGCGCGGTGTTGATCTCCGCCAGGTTGCCGGCCTGGAGCTCGAGCTGCTGTTCCTTGGCGCGCAGCTCCTGCTCGAAACGCTTTCTCTCCGTGATGTTGCGGGCGATGCCGCACAGCCCGGTGATGTTTCCAGATCCGTCCCGCATGGGGACCCTGTCCACGTGGAAGGTCATGGTTTGCCCTCTGATGGACAGGGTGTTCTCCTCCCTGCTGATCTCACCGGCGATCACCTTGAGGTCGATGCGTCTGAGAACGGCCCCGTTTTCGATCCCGAAGAGGTCTGAATCGTACCTGCCCATGATCTCTTTGGCGGACAGCCCGAGCAGGTCTGTCATATAGGGGTTTACCGCGATGTAGCGCAGGGTGCGGTCCTTGATGAAGTTGCAGTCCTGAGCCGAATCGAAAACGGCCCGGAAGCGGGCCTCGCTCTGCTGCAGGCATTCCTGCATCTTCATCCGGGGGGTGATGTCGCGGGCGACCGAGACGATCGATTCGACTCTTCCGTTCCGATAGAGCGGCACACCGCTCACCTCGCCGTATACCCTTTCCCCGTTCTTGGCCAGGTAGACCAAGATATCCCCTCTCAGGCTCTCACCGGACAGGACCTTCCTGGCGTTTTCCATGGCCAGGGGCATGGACTCCGGCGCAACGATGTCAAACTCGGTGAAGCGCCGGCCCACCAGCTCCTCCGGGGTATACCCGAGCACGGTTTGGACGCTCGGGGAGACGCTCGTGATGCGCAGTGAGGCATCGATGGTGTATATGACGTCCCGGGTCAGTGAGAAGTGGATCTGGTACCGTTCAAGGCTCTCGAGCAGCTCTTCCCTGCTCGCGCCGGCCGTTTCCGGCCTGACAGAAAGTTGGTGAACCCCTGTTCCCGGGCGCTCGTCCGCAGGCCTGTCAGTCATCTTTATTTCCCTCGCCTGTATGAGAAACGAAAAACTTCACTAAAATCCAACGGCTCGATTATAACCGAAAAATGGACGGATGTCAGCGCCAAATTGTCATTGGGTGCGTTTGCGCCGGGAGTGGACGGCACGGGCCGGGATCGGGGCAAGGAAAAGCTCAAGGGCAGAGCACGGACCCGCCCGGGCCGGGGCGTATCTCCCTGCGCCGCCGGATGCTCCTATACCGGTCCCTTCCGCGACCCCGCCATGGGCACCGGTTTTGCTGCCTGCCCGTGACTGCTAAGGCTTCTAGTAGGTGAAGACGCCCTTCTCGTAGATGGTCTTCTTCTCGCCTGTCTCCAGGTGCGCAACCACCCGCTTCTCCTCGGTGTTCACCATGTCCCAGTGCAGCGCGGAATCGTTGAACCCCAGCCTGGCCTTTCGTTCCTTGGTGAGCTCGGCCGGGTTGCCGTCAAAGGTATCCGAGTAGGACGCACCCAGGGCGATGTGGCAGTTTCCGCTCTTTCCCCCGAAGTTCTCGTCATAGAGGGTGTTGGCCATGAACCGGTCGATCTTGGAGAACCGCTTGTCGGTCAGCGAGAACTCGCCCACCCTGCTGGCTCCCTCGTCCATGGCGAGCTGCTTGCGGACGAACTCAAGCCCTTCCTGGGCCTCGACGCTCACCGCAGAGCCGTTGCGGAACTCGAGTCTGATGCCCCGGGCATAGTTGCCGCTCCGGTAGGTGGGCTGGTCGGCGTAGTAAACGCCGCTCGTTCCTCTCCAGTCAGGCGAGATGAAGAGCTCGAAGCTAGGGATGTTGTGCCCGGAGATGCCCACCCATTTGCGGTGCTCGCCCGGGATGATCTCCAGGTTGATGTTCTCGGACTCGATCTTGTAGAACTTGACCTTCATCGAGTTCAGCCACTTCTTGATCGACTGGGCCTGCTTGTAGATATCCTTCCAGTGCAACAGCGGGTCCTTGCGGTTGAGAAAACAGGCCTTGACGATCTGGTCGGTGTATTCCCCGATGGTCATGCCGGCATGGTTCGCCAGCTCCTCGGTAGGGCAGATGCACAGGGTCCAGCCGAAGAGCCCTTGCGCTTCGCGGACATCCAGGATATCGTTCAGGTATTTCCGGGCTACCGCGGCCTTGCCGATCTTGTCGGGCTCGATGGTTTTCAGGTGGGTGATGTTCTCCGGCGCCCGCAGAGAGATCAGGCCGTTGAGCGCGTTGAAGAGCTCCTGATCGCCGGGGGTCTTGAACACGAGCTGCGCCGGGTCTGCCAGGCGGTAGTAGTCGTGCTCCATCCGTTCCGTGAGGCTCATGCGCTGGGTTACATGGTATCCCTTCTCCAGCAGGCGCGGGTAGAGAACCTCGGCAAGGGGCAGAGCCGCTTTGTCGTAGCGGATCATGATCAGGTCGCCTTTCTTGTATCGCTCCACCCGCGCCGTCTGGAGACCCCAGATGAGGACATCGGCGTACCGTTCGAGCTGAGTTTGCGTCAGCATACCTGCCTCCTAAAGGTTTCCCCTGTTGTGCGAAAAACGCACACACCATACTATATTCCGCGATGATCCTGCATCAGAAAAAAACAGGGGAGTGAAGGGCTGCCTCCTGGCGATCGCCGCTTAGGAGTACGCCCCCCGGCAAGGAGGGGCGCCGGCGCCGCGGACAACGGTTCACCTCCGGGCAGGCCCACGGGCTACCTTAAGGCAGTCTTGGGACATCTGGAGCGCGATGCAGGAGCAAGGCACGAATCAGGCCTGTTCCTGCTGACCGGAGCTCTCGGCTTCTTCGAGGATACGCCGGTGGTCCCGGGCGAGCTCTCGATATTTGCGGGCGTCCTGCCTGTTCTTGCGCGAACTCTCCGGGCCGAGCTCGCGCTTGATCTCAGCCGGGGATCCCGCGGCGAGACGAAACGCGCCGATCACGCTGCCCTCCTTGACCAGCGACCCCGAGGCAACTACCGAGCCGCTCTGCACGTGGGCATCGTTGAGGATCACGGTGCCCATGCCGATGAGGCAGTCATCTCCGATGGTGCACCCGTGAATCACGGCATTGTGTCCTATGGTTACATAATCGCCTATCACCAGCGGGCTGTCCGGGTCGGCATGCATCGTGACATTGTCCTGTATATTGGTGTTCTTGCCGATGCGTATCTTGGCTCTGTCACCGCGGATTACGGCGCCGTACCAGATGCTGGTACCCTCCCCGATCTCCACGTCGCCGATAATGCACGCTGTTGGAGCAATAAAGACATCTTTGCCGATCCTGGGCTTTTTACCCCCAAAAGATGCGATCATCTCTCCTCCTGCTGTCTGTCCGCTCAACTTACTTCTTCCGGGTAAAGCATCGATTTGCTCATAGGGCTATACAGTAAAACCCGTGCCGCGGACACCCGTGAAACACGATACGGTCCCGCCCGTACGGGGCGGCTCGTGTATCGGCGACACGATCTGCTGCCTTCAGCTCCCCTGGTTCCTCACACGAACAAAGGCGCTCGTCTGTCTCGTATCCGCTTTCATGCCCTTTACAAGGCGACCGGCCCGGTCTTTGATGTGCCTGACTCATCAATGCCCTTATCCGGCGACCCCAGTCAAGAGAAAGTTGGCCTGCGGATGATTTTTCGCTCGGCCCGCGCCCCGCTCCCTGCGAACGGGCTTGGGGCCGGTCATCCTTATCCTTCCTCAAGTCTCGGGAAAATACTTGCGAAAGCACTCCGGGCACAATCCATGACTGAACGAGGCATCGGAGTGCTCCTCGACGTACTGTTCCAAGTGGTTCCAGAATCCCCGGTCGTCGCGGATCTTCTTGCACCCGGCACAGATGGGTATGAGCCCCTTGAGCGTCTTGATGCTGTCGAGCGCGGCCTTGAGCTCGACATTGAGCCGCTCGCGCTCTTCCTCCACCCGTTTGAGCTCGGTGATGTCCTGCAGGGTCTCGACCGCTGCCTTGACCGCTCCCGAGGGGCCGAGCACCGCAGAGGCATCGAAGATGAGGTACCTGGTTCTTCCGCCGATCCTCTCGAACCACCCTTCCGCGTGCAGGCCGCGAGGCAGGAGGATCGAGGCGCCGTACACCTGGTAGTGATCATGCAAGCTCTCCCGCCTGCCGTCGATGATCAGGTCCGAGAGACAGGGCCTCCGGTGATCGTAGAAGGCCCTCCAGTGCTCGGAGGTTCCCAGGACCTCCTGCGACCTGATGCCGGTGAGCTCCTCGCATGCGGTATTCCACTGGATCACCCGGTGATTGCAATCGATGGCGAAAAGCGCAACCGCACAGTGGAGAATCATGCCCTCCAGTATTTCCACGTACCCAGCGCCATTCTCCGCCTGGTCCGGGTTTGCCCCTTCACTGCCGTCAACCTGCCGGGCTTTCATGAAGCTCTTTTCTGTCTTCGGCCATTCATCCATGCGATCGGCCCTCTGCTTTCCCGCTACTGCCGGGATCTCCCGGCGCAAAAGCCCCTTCCCCGGTGCCGGCGCCGTTCGATACGGGCGATGTCCGGGCCCGGCCTTGTCACGGCTCCGGATCCATCGGCTCTACGAACAGGGTGAGGCCCCGCCTGCCCGTCACCCGTACCTTTCGGCCTTTTTCCACCGTCCCGGCCCCCCTCTTGATCTCGGCCCTCCAGAGCTCGCCTCCTACCTCTATATATCCGCACGGGTCCAGCGCCTGCCGGGCGACCCCGAGAGTTCCTGCCAAAGGCCCGGCATCCGGGGCCCCGTGCGTATCATAGGCCCTCCAGACGAGAGGGTAGAACGCCACGTCCTTGGCTATCCACACAGCCACCAGGAGCCAGAACAGCCACATCGGGTAGCTGAGCAGCCAGTGCTGGACCGCCAGCAGCACCCCGGTGAACGCCACGAGCCCGAGCAGCTGCAGGGCCGTGTAGCGGACGACGACCCCGAGCCTCATGCATGAGCGCTGTTTCCGCACCGCCTGTCTCCTCCACGGCAATTCCGAGCCCGGCCCTGTGAGCCGCAACCTTGAGCTCGGTGTCTTTAGGACTGGCCGGGCATGATCCTCTCATACCGCCAACGGCGCCCACAGGCCATGGACAAGAGAGACCCGCTGTGCCCGCCAAAGGTATGGATAACGAGCGTTCCCCTGGAGGCAAGGCCAAGTCCTTAAAAAGCCTTCCAGGAGAGGAACATCTCCCTCATGCGGCCGGGGCACGGGGTGCGCAGAGGACCGCTGGAGAGAACAGCCTGCTCGCCGGCATGTTCGAGGCGTCGCAGGATGGAGGAAAGCCTGTCCCATATCCGCCGCCGCAGTGGGTGCGCCGCCTGGGCGGCCCCGGTTCGTACGCCGTTCCCCACGCCCGCGGACCGGTCCTATACCATGAGGTTGAGGGGCTCGATGAACTCGGGGTCTTCCCGGTCCATGACCTCAATGATGTGCTTGTGCAGGCGAATCTTGTGCTGGCCGAAGATGGTGCGGCCCTTGCGGTAGGTGCGGGCGAACTCGAGGCTCTCGCGCATCAGTGCATCCGCATCGTCACAGGCCTTGACGATGACGTGGTGCTCCTCCAGCTCGCGGGCCCCGAAGCGCTTGCCGCTGAAGACCATCTCTTCGAGCTTGTAGTAGGGGATGGCCTTCCGGAGGACCTGGAGCATGCCCGGAAGGAAGGGGATGTTGATGTCCACCTCCGGGAAGCAGAAAAAGCCCCGGTCGGCCTTCATGAAGCGGTAGTCGCAGGTGCACGCGAGGATGCTGCCGTTGCCGAAGGTATGGCCGTTCATGGCCGCTATCACGGGCATGGGGAAAAGGAGGATGCGCTTGAACACCGCGTTCATGTCGTACATGAACTTCCTGATCGAGTCGAGCTCCCCGTTGTTCATGGCGCCTGAGATCCATGTCAGGTCGATGCCCAGCGACCAGTTCTTGGCGTCGCCCGAGGTGATGACCACCGAGAAGATCTCCTGGTCTTTTTCGATCCCGTCGAACACGTCGAGCATGCCGGCGGCGAAGTCCGGATTGTGCCGGTTTTCGGAAGTATTCATGGTGACGACCGCTACTGCCCCATCCTTTTTCCATTCAACGACAGCCATGGTGCCCTCCTCCTCTAATCGTATGATCGTTCTTTTCTCATGCTCTCTGCACGAGTGACACTGCCAACTTACCACAGTCCGGCTCAAAAATGCAGAGGAGAATCGAAGCTGTATCCGGGATGTTCATCCTGCCGGCCCTACAGCCCCTGTTTCGGGACATAAAATAACCTTGCAAGTGATTGACACTCCCCTGCCCATTTGTTACAAGTGCTGCGGATTTGATTTTACCGTCATGGAGGGTGTTGTCATGAAAATACTGGTTAGCGACAAGTTGTCTGACAAGGGCGTGGAGATTCTCAGGAACGGAGGTCTCGATGTGGACGTCAAGACCGGCCTCAAGCCTGAGGAACTCATGAAGATCATCGGCGAGTACGACGGCCTGGTCGTCCGCTCCGCCACCAAGGCAACACCGGAGATCATCTCTGCAGGCAAGAAGCTTAAGGTCATCGGCCGTGCAGGGGCCGGGGTCGACAACATTGATATTTCCGCGGCCAGCAAACAGGGAATCGTCGTGATGAACACCCCGGGCGGCAACACCGTGACCACCGGCGAGCACACGATCGCCATGATGATGGCCTTGACCCGCAACATCCCGCAGGCGGACGCCCTCATGAAGCAGTCGCGGTGGGAGAAGAAGGCCCTCGAGGGCCGCGAGG
>JBASVF010000010.1:0-16933 GCA_049275795.1 Desulfomonilia bacterium | reverse complement strand
GACAGCGGAGAAAATACTCCACTGGTCCTGCTTCAGGAGAACCCATCAAGCCGCTGCTAAATATTACCACTACAAGAAAAGATGTACTTCAAATCCATTTTGTGAGGCTTCGCCACTGTAGTACTAGAGACGGAGAGCTCTTTTTGCATGAGGTCCATTTCTATGATTGCTTTACCATGTACAGAAACGCTTAAGACCGTTATGATATTATGTGCTTGTAAGAGACAGGTGATCTTGGGCGTCAGGATACACAAAATATATCACGTGATACTTTTGCATATGGAACCGAGAAGAAAGAAAATCATTCTACTGGTTGAAGACTGTAGCAACACCGCGTTCTTAATCAAGCAATCTCTTCTGGAATGTATCAGAGAGTATCATCTTGAGATCTTGGTAAGGCCGGACAGTTTGTCTGGCTTAAAAACATTAGACGAAAAGCAGGGGGATATCGACCTGATATCCACAGACATCTATCATCCCAAAGGAAACGGGCTCAGATTTATTCGAGTCTGCAGGGAGGTGTATCCGCACATTCCCATCATTCTATGCTCCGGCCGCGCTTCAGAGATCGATGCCCGGGAGATGCTGGAGAGCGATCTCATTAGGAAGTGTTTCAGCAAGCCATTTAATGTCAAAGAGTATGTACAAGCGGTGCGTGAGATATTCCTGGCACAAAAAATTATAAGGCCTGTGTTCCGAACCGGCTGATAAATTGTAAAGCGGCCCGGCGCCGGATGGTATGCATGACACCCGTATGGTGTTCCTGCTCGGTGCCTGGTCGTGCTTTGATTCGCTGATCCGCTTCCGCCCGCTACCCGTCCCGGTTCATCTGCAGGATGATCTGCTCGAGGATCTGGTCGGCCTGGTCGATGGGCACCTGGCAGGTGCCGACCGCGCGGTGTCCGCCGCCTCCATACTTGAGCATCAGCGAGCCCACGTCGGTCTGCGAGGAGCGGTTGATGATGCTGTGGCCGCAGGTCATGACGATGTTCTGGCGCCTGAGGCCCCACATCACCTGGATCGAGATGTTCTGCTCGGGATAGAGGCTGTAGAGGACGAACCGATTGCCGGTGTAGATCTCCTCCTGGTTCCTCAGGTCGATCACGATCACGTTGCCGCGGATGGTGGTATTGCTCAGCAGCATCTCCCTGAAGAGCCGATCCTGCGCGAAGTAGCGGTTCACCCGCTGCTTTACGTCCTCGACGGAAAGGATCTCGTCGATGGACATGGTGCGGCAGTAGTCGATCATGTCCATCATGAGCTGATAGTTGCTGATGCGGTAATCATGGTAGCGCCCTAGGCCGGTGCGCGGGTCCATGATGAAGGAGAGCAGTACCCACCCCGAGGGATTCAGGATCTCCTCGACCGTGAAGTCTGCGGAGTCGGCCTTGTCGACTGCACGAACGAGGTCGTGGTAGCGCTGGTCCTGGAAGACCTTGCCGTCATCGTAGTAGTTGAACACCACGCGGGCCGCACTGGGCGCGGTGGGGTCGCTCATCCCGGCGAACACACCGTAGGCCTGGCGCTCGGCCTCGCTGGAGTGGTGGTCGAACCACAGGCCGCACCCGGGTACGTAAGGAATGTTGGTCAGCACATCGTTCGGCCCGACCTCCACCTTGCCGTCCTGTACGTCCTTGGGATGCACGAACGTGATTTCGTCGATGATCCCCGCCTGCTTGAGAAGCACCGCGCAACCGAGTCCGTCAAAGTCTGAACGAGTCAGCAGCCTCATGTTTACTCCTTCATCATCAAAAACCATCGCCGGTTTTGCCGGTTATTGACAACTACCTGAGCTCTCATCGGATTTTTCCTGCACCGAGTTGAGGCTTCCCCGGGTTTTTTCTCCGCTATCATTCCACCTCACTTCCCCGGCGGCATAGCAGTCGGCTTCAAGGGGCCAGCATCTCTCACGACAGGATGATCGGAACCGGGAAACCCCTTCCTCCAAAGCCTGCCGTGAGGCTCACGCCCTTGATCGCCGCGCTATGCTCCATCGGCGTGCCGCCTTCGGTGCATTGTTCTCTCACCGGGAGAACAGCTATGAAAGCGCGTGGTCGTACCGTGCCGAGGATCTCTCCTCCTTCGGTTTAGCGAGGTCCCTTACCTCTTTGTTTCTGCGGTACGGGGAGGATCGGGCGGTTGCAGGCAAAGGGAGCCTTCACTCCTCCTCGGTCTCTATCTCCCCCGCCTCCTCGTCGCGCACGCTCAGGTCCTCGCCCCCGTAGTCGCTCTCGCTGTAGTTTTCCTCGTAGTTCTCGTCAGGGCTGTACCACCTTCCTTCTACCGGGTCGTACCATGCATCGGGAGATTCGGTTGCTTGGTGCCACCACCTGATCTGGTCAAGGAGGTCATCCACCCCCGCGATCTCTACACCCTTGATGGAGTCCAGGGCCCGCCGGTCGCCGTCGGTGAAGTAGTCCACGGCGATGTTGAGCAGGTCCCGAAGGTCGCCGCTCTCCCCGCTCTCAAGCGCATCCTCGATGACATCTTCCGGCAGGTACGGCTCCAGCAGCTCCTTGATCCGCTCGATGTCCAAGGGGCTCTCCATGCTCTTTCCCCAGTAGTTGAGCTTTTCCACGAGTTGGTCGATGGTCTCGACCCGTTCTTTCCTGACAGCCTCCAGAGCCTCATCCTCGCCGCCCGTGTAGTACTCGACCGCGGAGTAGAGCACGTCCCACAAATCGGTGAGGACCCGGTCCTCGAGCATGTCGGAAATGATCTGCGGCGGCAGGTACGGCTCCAGGGCCTCCTTCAGCCGGCCCCGGTCAACTGGCTCGATCTTCTTGTCCATGACGCATCCTCCGTGTTCTCTCTCCGGAGCTTGAAGGCCGTGTCCGGTAACGGGAATCGATGAGTCGCGGTCCGGGCAGACTCGGTTTTCGTCGGAGGGAGAATGCTGTGTCTGATCGTTATATGGAGTCTCACGGACCGTTGTTCAATGTCCGCCTTGAGTCCGATGATGCGGCCGTGATCATGCGGTATCCGGAAACGATGAACCGCCGCGGAAGCGCCTTGCGGGTTAACGCACGAAGGAGGAGTTCCATGCTCGTGAAAAGGCATGGAGGCGCCTCGAGTGAGCGTCCGGGCCGGGAAGAGCACCGACCAGAGGTGTCAGCCCTATGCATGGGGAAGGAGGACCGGTGTGAGGGGCAGCCTTTCCCGGGTACCGGACATGGGGGAAGGGCCGGGCGGGTGCCGGCCCTTCCTCTGCATGGTGTCTAGATCCAGCCCAGCAGCCCCATGAAGACCACGAGGCAGGCGATGTCGAAGCCCAGGATCGCCCCGACCGTGATCGCCTTGGCGCGGATGGTCTTCATGTCGTAGACCAGGTATGCCACCACGAAGAAGTAGAAGTAGCCAAAGAGCCACAACAGCCAGGGGAACCGGGCGCTCCACCAGGAGTACTCCCAGGTCAGGGCCCCGATGGCGTTGAGGATGATCTCGATGATGACGGCCAGGGTGGTGAAGACCACGGCAAAGAAGAGCCGGTTGGGGATGCCCAGGATCTTGAGCTTCCGGTCTCCTGGGAGAATGATGGTGGCGGCGACGCCCAACAGGAGGAACATCAGGCTGATCTCGATGTTGAGCCCGATGAGCAGGACAAAGGCACTGTCGCCGGGCGTGCCCCAGACCGGTGCATACTGGGTGAAGTGGAACACCAGGGCGTTCCAGATCTCGTTGAACCAGTCGCATCCCCACAGGGCGAGGCCGGCGAAGACGGCGCTGTAGTTCTTTAGACGGATCTCGTTGTGATACACGTAGATAACCACGAGCAAAAGCGGGATGACATACCACTCGAAACGCGACGGGTCTCTGAGAATGGAAAGGGCCTGGGCTGCTGATTCTGTCATGTTACACCTCCTTGCGGGTTTGTTTGATGGAGCGGTGCTCATGCACAGAAAAACATTGCAACAATCGCTGATGATTCTAGGTGAGGATTCCGGGCGAGTCAATGATGCGATGAGCGTACCGTTTGAGACACCGGGCCAGGCAAAGATCTCTCTCCCTTAGGGGGGCACAAGCCGACCCGGAGTGACGGCAGGGCCAGGCCGGGCGCGCCTTTCGCGGGAATCGATTTCCTTGATGATATCGGGCGGCTGAATTGCTATTGACATCGAATACCCGAGATGCAAGATCAGGTGAAACACTCGGGAAAGGTATCCGATGAATCGCGAAGAAAAGCTGATCAGAATCTACGAGGCGGCCTTGCGGGTGTTTGCCCGCTACGGCTACCGGAGGACCCGCGTCGAGGACATAGCCGACGAGCTGGGCATGACCAAGGGCAATCTCTACCTGTACGTGAAGAACAAGAGAGACCTCTACGAAAAGGCGGTTTCTTACGGGCTGCTCCAGTGGCAGGGCATGGTGGCCAAGTCCATCGAAAAGATCGACGACGTGTGCGAGCAGTTCGTGACCCTGTGCAGGAAGAGCTACACCTACCTTTCCCGGGATGTGTCCCTGAGGTCCATCCTGATCAACGATCCATCCATTTTCCCCCTCTCCAGCAAGGAAGACCCGTTTGCCGAGATCAACCGGGCATCCATGGACATGCTCAAGGGCATCATCATGCGGGGCATTGAGCAGGGCAGGTTCCGCCAGGTGGACGTGGACCACATCTCTGAGCTGCTGTACTCGATTTACGTCATGTTCATCATCAAGACCTACGTCAAGTCCGAAGGCAAGTCCACGCAGAAGATGTTCGAGCAGGGCATCGACGTCGTCCTGAACGGCCTCCTCAAACAGGCCGGCTGATCGAATCCCGCACCGGGGCCGCCTCAGGCCCGTCTTTCCGGGCGCCGGTGATCCAGGTGCTCACGGGTTGTCTTGAACCTTCGCTGCCAGGCACGATTATCCGGTTGACAGGGCTGCGGTTGTCCTGTTGAAAGCGTGAGCATGGAAAGAGATTGCCCGAGCCGGAGGCACGAAACGCCGTGATGGAGTCCTGCCTGTCGTGGATCTCGCTCCATGAGACACTCCTCCAGTTCCTGGGGGCGACCTCCCTGCTGCTCTTCATAGCCACCCTGCTGATAGTCGGCATCATCGTCATCCGTATGCCCGCGGATTACTTCGCCTATGACCGGAAGGAACTGCGCCGGCTTCACAGGAGCCGGCACCCGGTGGTACGGGTGATCATCCTGGCCATGAAAAACATAGCAGGCATCCTGTTGGTCCTTGCCGGGCTGGCCATGCTGGTGCTGCCGGGGCAGGGGGTGCTCACGGCCCTGATCGGGATCACCCTCCTCAACTTTCCCGGGAAGCGCGCCCTGGAGTGCAGGATCGTCAGGTCCCCGAGGGTCCTTTCCACCATCAACCGGCTGCGGGCCCGCGCCGGCAAACCCCCCTTGGTATTTTCCAAGAAGTAGCTTTTTCTCATGTTTTTTGTGCGATCTGGCGATATGGTCATGGGCAGGACCGATGAATATACGAGAGAAGTGCAGCTGAGATGACATGAAGACCGTTGCCGTGAAGCCCATGAGATGCGAGTTCGCCACCGAGGGGCTCCTGTGGATCGGCAGGATCGCAACCGGTGTGGGCATCATTCTCTACAATCCGAAAAAGAAGATTGCGGCCGGAGTGCACGTGCTGCGGGGGTATTCTCAGGGCCGGTCGGCGGACAATCCCGCGTATTACGCCGATACGGCGCTTGAGCACGTAATGAGCGAGCTGAAGAAGAGGGAGGCGGAGCAGCCGCTGTCGGTGGCCATCGCCGGAGGAGCCGCCCTGCTCGGCTCTGGAGAAGGCGACCATATCGGGTCGCGGCTGGTGGCGGCGGTCAAGGACGTGCTTTCCCGGTACAGCCTCCAGGTGAAAATGGAGGGCATCGGGGGTATGAAGCTCAGGACCATGATCCTCAACATCGATGAAGGCAAGATCAAAATTTCAAAATAGTCGCACATGCCAAGGGGCTGGAGAGGTGCCATGACGGTCGGAACGCGCAGAGCTCATGTTCAACCCGGCGGATCGAGGGGGCGGGGGCTGCCCTGCGGTTCTGCTCCCCGGTGCATCCGTAAGGCCCGTCCTTCGGGGATCGAGGCTGGCAGGGGGAGCGGGACGTGAAGATACGCTGCCCTAACTGCGGGAAAGAGTATTCTGTGCGCGAGGAGGTGCTCGAGGCATACTCGGGCGAAATCTCGCTGCCGTGCCCCGGCTGCGAAGGAATGATCCGCATCGATCTCCATGCCAGAGAAGGATCGGGCGTAAGGCGCGACTCCAAAGGCCGGCAGAGGTCCGAGAGGGAGCCCGAGCAGGGAGATGCCCTGAAGAAAAGGATCTTCAAGACGCTCGAGGACCTTCCTCCCATGCCCCAGGTGGTCCGCAAGGCCCGCGAGGTCCTGTCCAACCCGAAATCGAGCTTCGGGGATCTCGCAAGGGTCATCGAGTCGGACCAGGGGATCGTTACCCGGGTGCTCAAGATGGCAAACTCGCCGTATTACGGCCTGAGCGGAACCGTGTCCTCGGTGAAGCACGCCTCGGTCGTGCTCGGCACCCAGACCCTCATGGAGCTGCTCAACCTCGCCTGCTCGTCCGAGCTGCTCGGTCAGACCCTCGAGGGCTACGATCTGGCGGCCGGCGACCTGTGGGTGCACTCGCTCGCCGTGGCGAGCGGATCCCAGCAACTCGCCAGGCGCATTCATCCCGACCTGGCGCTCGACGCCTTCTCGGCGGGCCTCATCCACGATGTGGGCAAGATCATCCTCGACCCGTACATCAAGGAGAGAAAGAAGGATTTCCAGGCATTCGTAGCCGAACCGGACAGCACGTTCCTCTCCGCAGAACGCGACATCCTGGGCTTCGACCATGCCGAGCTCGCGTCCGAGGTCTGCCAGCGCTGGCAGATACCCGCTCCGATCGTGCGTGCCATCCGGTACCACCACCATCCCATGGCCGCAGGCGGCGACACGCTCTCCTGCATCGTGCACCTGGCCGATGCCGCAGCCATCATGAGCGGGATCGGCGGGGGCATGGACGGACTGCTCTACTCTATCGACAGGGAGGTGGCGCGCAGCCTGAAGATCGGTGATGACGAGATCCTGAACCTCATGGCCTCGATGGTGGACTACGTAGAGAAAACGACCACGCAGATCTAGGTGCCTAGAGATCATCCCCATGCCGGGAAGGGACCGGATTCCCGGAAAGAGCCCGGCTCGGCTTCCCCGCCTCAGCCCGCATCGACAGGGCCGGAGAATGGACGGCGGGAATACGAGCGGGTGTCTTGAATTTTGTTTTCCATAAAGCTATCACGGATGATAGACAGGAGACCCGATGCCGACATTCAAACCCATCACTCTCGAAAAACAGGATGAATACCTCGAGCTTCTGGACTTAAGCGGGATCACGGCCTCGGACTACAGCTTCGTGAACCTGTGGGGCTGGGCGAACGAGCACGGCCTCGACTGGGCATGGGAGGATGGCCTGGTCTGGATCAGGCAGTCTCGGCCCGAGCACGCGTACTGGGCCCCGGTCGGGCGCTGGGAAGATATCCGGTGGGAGGAGGCAGTATCCAAGCTTGGAGAGGCGAACCCGGTTTTCTCGCGCGTGCCGGAGGCCCTGGCCGAAGCCTGGGAGAAGCAGCTCCCGGGACGCGTCGAGATCAGCGAGGCCAGGGATCACTGGGATTATGTCTACCGGGCTGAAGACCTGGTGAAGCTCTCGGGAAACCGCTACCATCGGAAGAAGAACCTCCTCAACCAGTTCAAGAAGCGTTACGCATATGAGTACCGCGATATCGGCGAGGATAGGGTGGGGGAGGTCATTGCCATGATGGACCGCTGGTGCGAGTGGCGGGACTGCGAGTCGTTCGAGCAGCTCGCGGCCGAGAACCGGGCGATCGAGCGCATGCTCGAGGCCTGGGGCCGGCTCCGTGGAGTCATGATCGGAGCCCTGTTCGTCGAGGGAGCGGGGGCGGCCTTCTGCCTTGCCGAGCGGGTGCAGCGCCAGGGGGTGATAATCCATGCGGAAAAGGGGCTTCCCGAGTATGCCGGTATCTACCAGGCGATCAACCAGATGTTCCTCGCCGCACACCCCGAGTTCGTCTGGGTGAACCGTCAGCAGGACCTGGGTGACGAAGGCCTGCGAAAAGCCAAGCTTTCGTATCACCCGGCGGACTTCGTCCGGAAGTACAGCGTCCGGTTTCTCTAAAAGGGTGTCTCAAAGAGGTTTCTCCCCTGTTTCAGACCGGTTCGATCTGGTATACTGTATAAGGTGGCCGGGATTTCCGGCATGAGCGGAGGAGATGATGCGAGGAGGGATCAATCCTGCCGGCTCCGGGCTCCGGTGGCTCGTCATAGCCTGTGTCTGCGCGTTTTTGTGCGCTTGCAGCGACATGGGGGCCAGGTACCGCGAGCCCGCCTTGAACGGGATCGGCGCCCAGAGATGGGAAGAGGCCGAGCGGCTCTTTCGGGGCGATGATCGCTGGCTCGGCGGCGACGGCGCGTACTCCGTGGACCTCGGAGGCGCCCGGGTGCTGTGGCTCTTCGGCGACAGCTTCATCGGGCGGGGATATTCCCGAGACCGAAGAGGTGCACTGATCGTACGCAACTCGGTCGCTATCCAGAGGGGATACAACCCCGCAAAGGCCTCGGTCGCCTTTTACTGGAGCATCTCCGACAGCCGTCCCGATGCCTTTTTCCCATCCACCGGCCCCCACTGGTACTGGCCGGGCTCCGGGGTCATGGTCGAGGGCCGCCTGCTGGTCTTTCTCATGGAGATCCGGCAGGCCGGCAACGAGCTCGGGTTCGAGGCAGCGGGCTGGGCCGCGGTGCTCGTGGATAACCCCGCTGCCGAGCCTAACCGCTGGAAGATCAGGCGCCTCGAGACGCCGGGGAACAAGTTCGGCGTGATTCTCGGGTCGGCCGGCAGCCTGGTGCACGAAGGATATGTCTACGCCTTCGGCACCCATGACGAGACCCATGACGCGTACCTGGCGCGCTGGAAGCTCTCCGATGCCGCGCACGGGAACCTGGCTCGCCCGCAATGGTGGGTAGGCCGGGGCGGATGGGTGGAGCAGAGCCGCCTGCTCGCCCCGCCCGAACCCGTGTTTGCCGGCGCGCAGATGGAGTTCTCAGTGCACTACGAACCCGCTTTAGACCTGTTCCTGGTGATCCAGACCGGGAGCATCGCCGACGGCTGCCTGGCTTACCGAACGGCCCCGAGCATCACCGGCCCCTGGTCGGAAAAAACGAGCTTCTACTGCCCCGATAACCAGGGCCGGGACGAAAGGCAGCTCTTCTACGCGGGAAAGGCCCACCCCCGCCTGGAGGGTGCCGACCTGGTGTGCACCTATGCGGTCAACTCGCTGGACGAACGGAGGCTGCTCGAAAGCCACGACCTCTACTACCCCGTGTTCGTCCGGGTCACCCTTCCGGGGACGAGGTGATGGGCCCGAGGAGACCCCGGGCGGAGCGATCGGCGGCAGGGGCCGCGCAGGTGCGGGAACACCGATGAGGAGGCACTGGATGACGAGACGAATCCTGCCCGCGGCCTTCCTGGCCCTGGCAGTTCTGACGGCGGGGTGCGCCACGGGCGTCCGCGAATATCGCACCATGGAGGCCACGGCCTACTGCAACTGCGGCAAGTGCTGCGGGTGGGAGCGTGGCAGCTGGAAGTGCCTGAAGCTCGACGTATGGAACAAGTACATCAGCCAAGGCCCCATGGAGGGCAAGCCCTACACCGGCCGGACCGCCAGCGGCACCAGGCCCCGGCAGCCAAGGCCCGGGCTCTTCTCGGTGGACAGCATACAGAAGCCGTGGATGATCCCGATTCGCCTCGTCTTCTTTCCCTGGCTCATGCTCCCGCGAGACGGCACCATCGCGGCCGATACCGGTCACTACCCCTTCGGCACCCGGATGTTCGTGCCGGGCTGGGGCTGGGGCGTGGTCGAGGACCGCGGCTCGGCCATCAGGGGCCCAAGCCGGATCGATCTCTACCACCGGTCCCACAGGAGTGCCCTGGAGTGGGGAAGGCAGAAGGTGAGGGTGCGCATCGAGAGGTGAGGCTTCAGGGGCGCGCCCGGTGTTCCAGGAGACGCGGGTGCCCTGCCCGCAAGAGCAGCATGAGGCCCGGGCGCCTTGCCGGGCCCTCGAAGATGCCGATCATTGCGGGGCTGCAGGGCGTGCCTGTTTGAAAAACCGGTTTGCGCGGTTATCCACAAGTGCATGAAGCTCAGAAGGGTCGAAGTCGAGTGCCGGGGCGGCCATCCCCACCACGAGGAGCCGGTGGCCTTCGTCGACGGCGGAAGGCGAAGGCGCATCATCGAGATAACGGACCGCTGGTTCGAAGGCAGGGGCGTGCCGGGACGGGTGGCGCTCGACTACTACCGGGTCCGGACGGATGACGGGGAGTTCATCCTGCGCTACAACGCTCTCTTCGACGCCTGGGCCGTATTGGGTTGAACCGGGCGGGCACGCAAAAAAGTCCGCAGGGATTCCGGAGAGAAAGGCCTTCCCTACTTCCGCAATGACAGGTCCCTCGAGATCCGGTATATTGCAAAGGGGTGCCGGCTGGCGATCAGCCAGGCGCATGAACATTCTTCGAGGAGGGAGGTTATGGTAAACGTACGCAACGAGGAAGGCATCATCACGTTCGAGTTCGATCATGGCAAGGTGAACTCCATCACCCTGGAGACATTGAAGAGGCTTAACGAGGTCGTGCAGACCGCGAACACGGACGACTCGGTCAGGGGGATCATTCTCACCGGAGCGGGCAGGTCCTTCTGCGGGGGCTTCGACCTGCCTATGTTCCTGGGGTTCAAGACCCACGAGGAGGTCGTCGACTTCTTCAACCAGGAGGAGGAGTTCCTCGTTGAGCTGTTCATGTGCAGAAAGCCGGTGGTCTCCGCCATCAACGGGCACGCCGTGGCCGGGGGGCTGATCCTGGCCATGGCCTCGGACTACCGGATCGTCAAGAACCACCCCAAAATAAGACTGGGCATGAGCGAGATCAAACTCGGCCTGCCCCTTTCCATCGCCGAGTCGGGGATCATGCGCTTCGGGTTCGACAGCGACCGGAAATTCCGCGACATGATGTACTTCGGCAGGATGATGAACGTCGAGCAGGCCCTCGAGTTCGGAATCGTTGACGAGATCGTGGAAGAGGCCGACCTGATCCCGCGCACCAGACAGATCGTATCCGCATGGATCGACAATCCGGGCCGCGCCTTCATCAAGCTCAAGGAAGGGCTGAAGAAACCCGTTGCCGACAGGATCAGGCGGCGCCTCGCGGAGGAAGACTGGCAGAGCGGACTCAAGTGCTTTTTCGACAAAGAGGTGAGAGAGGCGCTCCAGTTCGTTCACTCCATGATGTAACCGGCACGCCACCGCTTCTCTGCGGCAGGCGGGGGTGTGTCCGGGTGAACGGGCCTTCCTGCACCGTGTGCGCAGGCCCTGGGCCGCGGAGAGCGATGTAGGCAAGAAAGCAGCTCATAAGGTCCGGTTCCGACCGGGAACGCTTGGCCCCGGGCTCTCCTCCAAGCCGGTAAGACCAGGGGGCGCAGCGGCAGGCGCCGGCCGCCTCGTTGTGCCCTTTGCTGCAAGGAGGCGGAAGATTTTTCGAGAGATACGCATGGCAACGATCCACGTAACCGACCGCATCACGCTGGACGAACGAGAGCTCCAGTGGGACTTCATTCGCTCTTCCGGCCCGGGCGGGCAGAATGTCAACAAGGTCTCGAGCGCGGTCCAGCTGCGCTTCGATGCGGCTGCATCGCCCGGCCTGAGCCCCGTGGTAAGGCGTCGGCTGCAGTACATCGCAGGCAGGAAGATGAGCGCCCACGGGGTGATCGTGATCACGGCCCGGCGCTTTCGCCACCAGGAGCTCAACCGTGCGGATGCGCTCGAGCGCTTGGTCGCCCTCATCAGGGAGGCCGCCGCACCCCGGAAGCGCCGCATCAGGACCGTTCCTTCCCCAGCCGCCCGTCAGGAGCGCATAGAGGAGAAAAAACGGCACGCTGCCAAGAAGAAAAACCGCAGAGCACATTCTAGGGCTTCCCTGGAATGAGGCTCTCCCGGGGTGCACACCTTCAGGCTCAGGTCTGGATCATCTCACCGAGATCATCCTTCTTTGATTCCGAGCCCGCGGCAGGAAAGCCGCCCGCCATCACCCGGGGCGCGAACAGCTCCGGGCATGGGACGGCTGAGGCGGAGCAGGGGGTTCTTGGAAATACCTGATCGTACGGCCATTCTCGGGCGGCGCGCAGATCCTCCGGGCAGGCCGATGCCCGGCAGATACCTGCGCCGGAAGCGTCGAGAGCGGCAATAACGATCAGTTTTTCATTGATCGATCCGGCCAGAGACTGCTACCTCAACAGGTAGGCCGTATTCTCTCGGCAAAGAGATGGGTCGGGCCGGCCCTGGGGAAAAGGAGCCCTTCAGCGGGGAAGAACCGCGCCGGGGGAGAGAAAGGCGAGCCAGGAGAGCATGCGGGAGGAGCAGCCCATGTCTGAGAGAAAGCTCATCGTGCTGGGGACCGCCAGCCAGGTGCCGGCGCGCGAGAGGAACCAGAACGGATACTTTCTCCGGTTCGACGACGAGGGCTTCCTGTTCGACCCGGGCGAGGGCACCCAGCGGCAGATGATCTTTGCCGGCGTCTCGGTCTCGGGCATCACCCGGATCCTCGTCTCGCACTTCCACGGCGACCACTGCCTGGGCCTGGCGGGCATCATCCAGCGCATCTCGCTGGACAGGGTGCCGCATCCCATCGAGGTCTACTATCCCGCGTCCGGGCAACGGTACTACGAGCACCTCAGGGATGCCTGCTCCTATCACCACGCCGCCCGCCTGGTTGAGCGGCCGATCTCCGGAGACGGCAGGGTCTTCGAGGACGAGAGGTTATTCATCGAGGCGAGGCGCCTCGACCACGATATCGAGACCTACGGCTACCGCATCCAGGAAAAGGATTCCTTTACCCTGCTGCCCCACAGGCTCGCCGAGGAGGGCATCATCGGCGAGGCGGCCGGGCAGCTCAAGAAGGAAGGACGTCTCGAGCTCGGAGGCCGGACCGTGTTCATCCAGGACGTGGGGGTGAGGCTCCCGGGACAGGTCTTTGCCTATGTCATGGACACCAGGCTCTGCCCGGCCATATTCGAGCTGGCATCGGGCGCCGATATGCTCCTCATGGAGACCACCTTCCTGAGCGACCTCGAGGACAAGGCCCGTGAGTTCGGCCACCTCACGGCTGCACAGGCCGGTATCGTGGCGCGGGACAGCGGGGTGGATTTCCTGGTCATCACCCACTTCTCCCAGCGCTACCTCACCCCGGAGAGTCTGGTGCAGGAGGCCTCGCAGTACCACCCTCGAGTGATGGCGGCCCAGGACGGGGACCACATCGACCTCCCCAGGCGCAGGCGGGCCGGGGGGGAAGGACCTGGCCCGCGTTGAAGCACGCGCTCCCGCACCCGGTTCCGACGGGGCGGGGCTCACGGCTGCGCGTTGTCCCCCTGCTCCTCGGGCTCTTCCTGCTCCAGGCGCCAGCGCCTTCTCTTGCGCAGGAAGCGCAGGTATCCCAGGATCGTGAGCATTGCGGCGAGCACGAAGAGCAGGGTGTAGAGGTTCCCGGCAAGGAGGGCCAGGAGAACCGGAACGCTCCTCAGGTCTGCATGCCACGCCGCCTCGAGCTCCTCGGGGGTGACCATGAGCGCCATCTGGATTGCGTCCCGGACGGGGATGCCGTTCTTCATGGACACGAGGATGTTGAGCAGGCCCTGTATGCCGTGGGAATCGATGATGTACTCGACCACGGACCTGCTCTGCTCGTATGCCAGGGCGAGCCCGCGGCTGTCGCGAGGGAAGCTGCTCGATATGGCCTCGAGGGGCATGAGCGTACCCGAGAGGGCGGCGGAAGGGAGCGCTGTCGCCCGCCGGTTGAGCACGACCTCGGGTATCCCCTCGCTGATCCACTGGCAGACCCCTTCCTCCAGCCACCTGGGGAGAGGGACCCCGGTGATGTAGCGGTGTAGCAGCAGGTGGCACAGCTCGTGTTTCAGCGTCATCTCCAGGGTGAACGGCCGAGCGCCCGTGCGGGTGGAATCGATGACCACGAGCCGCTTTTCCGTAAGGGCGTATGCGACGAAGTCCTCGTGGCCGGCCATCATGGCAAAGACACCGCGGTCTCCCACGAGCAGCACCTGGGGTTCGAAGTCCATCTCCCACAGGAAGGCGGCTTCCAGGCTCTTTTTGAGAGAAGGATAGCGGGCGATCACCTCGCGGGCCTGACTCTCCAGGAACGGCTCGCTGTAGAGCACCCGTATGCCCGGACCTTCCATGACCCTGGTCTCTGCTGCATGGACCGGGGTCAAGAGCAGGCAGAGCACGAAGGCTGCGAGCAGGCCAAGCCACCGGAACCGCGCTGCCGGACTGGCTTTTCTCTGCGAACGGACGCTGCTGCGCGCGCAGCGCAGGCCTTTCTGCATGGTCCCAGGGTCATCCGTGCTCACGCATCCATATATACCAGGTATGGCAGGAAAGGTAAGTGCGGAGAAGAATCATTTCTCACGCTGAAACAGGCTTGACCCTGCGGGTGATCACAGCCACAATGAATCAGATGACTTACCGGTAGTAAGAGGATGCCGCCGCGCACTGGATGCGGTCCCTGCATCGGGAAGCGGTGGATTTTCCCGGGAGATCGCCGGGAAAGGAAAAGAAGGGGGTTTCTTTTCATGGTGACAAAGGATGAGGTGATAAACCTGGCCCTCTCGATCGGGTTCGAGGATGTCGGGTTCACCACGGCCGAGGTGTTTTCGACTCACCGGGAGATGTTGCTGAAGAGGCGCAAGGAGTACGAGTGGGCCGAGCGGGCCGGTCTCGATCTCCTCGCCGGCACTGATCCCAAGACCGTGCTTCCCGGCGCGAGATCTATCATCGTGCTCGTGGAGAACTACTTCCGCGAGTCGTTTCAGCGTGCGCTGGAGAAAAGCTTCGGCAGGTGCTACCTGGATGACGACCGCTTCACCAAGGACGGGCTGAGCAGGCGGGTCAAGGAGGTACGGGGTTTTCTGCGGGAGCGGGGAATAGACTCCCGGGTGCCCTTCAACCTTCCCCACCGGGCCGCTGCGGCGCGGGCCGGCCTGGGCACGCTGGGAAAGAACTGCCTGTTCTACTCCCGCAGGGCCAGGGGCAGCTCCTGGGTCATTCCCCTGGCCCTGGTAGTGGACCGGGAGTTCGAGCCGGACGAGCCCACCATGGAATGCGGCTGTCCGGACTGGTGTCGCAGCGCCTGTGTGGCCGCCTGTCCCACCCGGGCGCTCAGGGGCGACGGCACCCTCGACCCTGTACGGTGCATCTCGTACCTCACCTACTTCGGCGAGGAGCTCACCCCTGAAGAGCTCCGGGAGCCCATGGGGATGAGCGTCTACGGGTGCGACCGCTGCCAGGACGTCTGCCCCAGGAACGCGCCCTGGCTGGCCCGCAGCATGCCTGAGAACCGGCGGGTCGCGGCGCGGGCGGGGTACTTCGACCTTTCCTTCCTGCTCAGGATGGACCGGGAGGCCTTCACGGCCCATGTCTGGCCGCACATGTTTTACATAGGCCCGGAGAAGCTCTGGAAATGGAAGATGAACGCGGCCCGGGCCATGGGCAACAGCCTCGACGAACGGTACGTGCCCGATCTCATCGAGGTGTTTACGGAATGCGACGACGATCGGGTGCGGGCCATGATCGCCTGGGCCCTGGGCCGGATCGGGGGCGCTGCAGCGAGGCAGGCCCTGGAGAGGTTCTTCCCCGGCTCCAGCGGGCGCCTCAGGAAGGAGATCGAGGGCTCCCTGAACCGGTGAGCCGGGCGCCTCGTGCAGGGGGAGCGTACGTTCGGAACGGGTCTTATTGCAAAGAAGGAGGTTTTTTCACGATGGCGGCAAAGAATCCCACTGAGGAGCAGTTTCGGCGGTTGAAGGAACGTGAAGGCCAGGGTCCTTTCGTGATGGTCAATCTCCTGAAGTTCTCCCGGGAGGGCCGTGCAAAGGGGGAAGACGGCCGGGAGGCCTACGAGCGGTACGCCCGGGCCGTGAATCCCCTGCTCAGGGAGGTGGGGGCACGGCTGCTGTGGCTGGGCAGCGTGGACCAGGTCTTCATCGGCGGCGAGGCCGACGGCTTTGACCACGTGATGCTCGTGGAGTATCCCTCCAGGCAGGCCTTTTTGCGCATGGTGTCCTCGCCCGGGTACCTTAAGGCCAACGAGGACCGCGAAGCCGGGCTCGAGCGGGCCGTGCTCCTTGCCGCAGACCCGATGTTCAGCAGGTGGGCGGAGCCTTCGGGCTGAAAGAAGAGGCTCCGGAGACGCGCCGGGGCTGCCGGGCTCAGGAGATCTCCTCGTCGGTGAGGTAGCAGGCCGGGTCCTCGCCCCAGGGATCCCCGGTGGCTGCCTCGGCCCGGGCCCGGAAGTTGCCCGCGCACACGGAGAGCCAGCGGCAGCGCCGGCACCGGCCCTGCACGTGATCCTTCTTGCTCTTGAGCTTCATGAGGAACTCGTTGTCACGGTTCTCCCAGATCTCCGAGAACGGCCGCTCACGGACCGAGCCCAGCACCTTCGTGCGCCAGAACTGGTCGGGGTAGACCTCGCCGTCCCAGTTGACGCTGGCGATGCCCAGGCCCGAGGAGTTGCCGCCGTTCATCTCGAGCAGCTCGAGCACCTCTTCCGCCCGGGGGTGGCCCTGCCGCTTCATGCGCAGGTACACGTAGGGACCGTCTGCGTGGTTGTCCACGGTGAGCACCTCCACGTTCCTCCCGGACTCGATCAGCTCCCTGGTGCGGTCCATGACGAGATCCAGGGTGTCGCGGGTCTGGGCGTGCGAGAGGTCTTCCTCCATGAGCTCCCTGGCCCTGCCGGTGTACACCAGGTGGTAGAAGCAGATGCGGGGGACGCCCTCGGTCTTCATGAGCTCGAGGATCTTCGGGATCTCGGAGGCGTTCCTGCGGTTCATGGTGAAGCGCAGGCCCACCTTGATGCC
>JBASVF010000009.1:0-3456 GCA_049275795.1 Desulfomonilia bacterium | reverse complement strand
TCAACCGGGGCATGCTCTCCTCCATGGCGCTGATCCTCGACATGCTCACCGGGCTGAAGCTCAAAAACAAGAAGGCGGCGGCCTTCGGCTGCTACGGCTGGAGCGGCGAGAGCGTGAAAGAGCTGGGTGAACGCCTCGCAAAGGCCGGGTTCGAGGTCGTGAACGACGGGCTCAAGACCCTCTGGGAGCCTGCGGATGCCGAGCTCGAACAGGCCTTTGCCTTCGGCAAGGCGTTCTGCTCGGCCCTAGACCGGGGGTAGCGCTGTCGCGGCCCTGAGGCCCGGAGGCTGTTCAGCACGCCGCGGGGCCACAGGGAGGCGCGGATGTAAGAGCAGAGGCCAGACCCGGCGGACGGAGGCGCCTGTCCGTCCCGCCAGGCCTGCGGGTTCTTCTCCAGGAAATCTTTGCTCACGGAGATGCCGTCCTCGGGGAAATTCATGCCCACGTCGTGGTAGCTCAGGATCGTGAGCTCGTCACAGGCGAAATGCCCGCTCAGCAGGACCAGGAGCTCGTTATAGACCATGGCCGAGCATACGTCCATCTCTCTCTTAACAAAAGGATCGAGAGTGAAGCACTGATCCACGAACCGGGCACGGTGGATGCAGCCTTTGGCAAACCCTCCCGGCGCGGGCCGGGCACGCCGGCCATGACCGGGAGGGTGTTTGTGCATCACCCTAGAATTCTTCGAAATCCTCTATCGCCTGATCGGCCGCCGGGGTGTGCCGCACAGGCTCGGGCGCGGGCTCGGGCCGCCTGGCAGCAGGCCGCGGCCTGGCCGTGTTCCAAGTCTCCTTGCCAATCTTGAAGCGGCTTACCACGGAGGCCAGCTCATCCGCCTCGGTATGCAGCTTCTCCGAGGTCGAGGCTAGCTCTTCGACCGTGGAGGCGTTCTGCTGGGTGGTGGTGTCGATGGATGCGATGGCGCGGTTGAGCTCGTCGATCCCGCGCGCCTGCTCGGCCGAGGAGGCCGCGATCTCGTCCATGGTGCCCGAGAGCTCGTCGATCACGGCGATCATCTGCTCGAGCGAGCTGCTCGTTTTCTTCACCATCTCATCGCCGGCGCCGATCTTGGCCACCGTGTCCTCGATGAGCGTCTTGATCTGCTTGGCAGCCTCGGCGGAACGCTGGGCCAGCGCCCGAACCTCCTCCGCCACCACCGCAAAACCCTTGCCGTGCTCGCCGGCACGGGCCGCCTCAACCGCCGCGTTCAGGGCCAGGAGGTTGGTCTGGAAGGCCACCTCGTTGACCGTGACCACGATGTCTCCGATCCGGCGCGAAACCCCGGAGATCTCCTCCATGGCGCGCATCAGCTCCTGCGAGGTCTCGCCGCTGTGGCGGGCAAGGTCGACCATCTCGCGGGTTTTGATCCTGCCCTGCTCGGCGTTGGCGGCGTTTTCCTTGACGGCCGCGGTCATCTCCTCCACGGTGGCGGCCACCTCCTCGATGGCCGAGGCCTGCTCCTGTGTCATCTGCGACAGGTCCTGCACCCCGGACGACACCTCCTGGGTGCCGATGTCCACGACATCCGCCGTCTCCTTGATCCGCGAGACAATGGCCTCGAGGTTCTCGATGAAGACGTTGAACCAGTGGGCCAGCTCACCCACCTCGTCCTTCGAGCTCACCTCCAGCCGCAGGCTCAGATCCCCGTCACCCTGGGCCGCCTCCTTGAGCCCGCTCGAAACAAGCCTGATGGGCCTGATGATGAACCTCCTCGTGAGGAAGACGATAATGCCCACCAGAAGCCCGATGAGGACGATCGCGTTCAGAAAGCTGATCCAGGCGAGCTGCCTGACCGGTGCATAGATTTCCTCCTTGAGCGCCACTACACCCAGGTACCAGCCGGTGGCCGCATTCCTCACGAAGGCAACCATCTGGGGGGTGCCTTGGAAGTCATACTCGATGTAGCCCCTGTCCTTGCCCTGCATCTGCCGGAAGAAGTCCGTCCCCCCGATGCTCAGGTTGAAAACCGTCCCCCTGTCTCGGTGGGCGAGAGTGAGGCCGTCCTGGTTGCTCAGGTAGGCATACCCGTTCTCGCCCACGCGCACCGGGTCGATGAACTTCTTGCTGAAGGCAAAGAGCCTGACCGCGCCGAAGATTACGCCGCAGATATCCGAGCCGTCTCTGACCGGGGCCGAAACCACGAACACCGGCTCGCCTGTCGACTTGCTCTGCATGGCGTTCGAAAGCATGGGCCTGCCTTGGATGGACTCCTGGAAATAATCCCGGTCGGTGACCGAGTACTTGCCGATGACCGAGGGATCCGAGGACGCCACCACCTCTCCCCTGGTGTTGACCACGTTGATGAGCTCGAACTCGGGGAAATCCCCGCTGATCTCCTTGAGCCGGGCATTGAGCCGCTCCCTGAGCGCGGCGTTCTTTTCCGGATCGGCCAGGTAGGACTTCACATGAAAATCGTTTGCCCACATCTGTACGTTCATGAAGGTGCCGTTGAGCCAGTTGTCCATGAGCTGCCCCGTGGCATCGGCAATGCCCATGAGCTGCTGATTCACGGTCTTCTGCAGCGCGGTGCGGGAGGACCTGAAAATCCCGACAGAGCTGACCGCAAGGCAGACAATGACCAGGGATATGATGGGAACCGTGACCTTTGTCTTCAAACCTGACCTCATAGCTGCTCCTCTCGTGTTGTGTTGTGTGAGTATCTTCCATGCTGCATGCCCGCGGTTCGAAATCGCGGGGCGACAGCCTGTGGAACGTGCCCGGTGAAGGCCTTCGCTTTCCTTGCCTCTCGCCGGCTGGGCGGCAGCCCGTCCGCCGGGGGAGATACCCGCCGTATCGGATACCGAGGGAAAGATGTTAACAACCTGCACCGGGCGTAGAGAAATCGGGCGCTTGTGCCATGGAATCCCGTTGCCGGGGCCCGGCTCTCAGGCGTTGTTGAGAAGCGTCCGGCTGACAGCATGCGGTCATCCTTTCCCACGGGCGCCCTGGTAGCCATGCACATGCCGATCGAGGATCCGCCTGGGAGGGTGTGTCTGGGCAGGGAGCTGCCTTTTCCGCCGGCCTCCCTTCCCTGCTCACGGCATCATGTCCCCCTACGGTTCCTCTTTTCCTCCGCGAGCCCTTCCCCCCGGCGGCCGTGGTCCTGGCCAGCGTCCATGGATGCCGACGACCTAGCCAAAGGACAGGACGTCGCATCAGGGGCCCGGGGTATGCCGTACCGGCCTGCAGGCGGAAGAAGGGTAAAAAACAAAGCCCCCTCGGGCAACAGCCCGGGGGGCTCGGAGAATGAAGCCGGTTCTTGAAGAAAGAACCCGATATATTTTCGGTCTCGCCCATGGAAGCTCCGGCGGGACCGTTTTACACGGCTTCTTCCCTCCTGCGGCCGCCCTTTTGTCTCGATGGGTATGGCCGCTTTCCCTTCAAGCGCATGCAATGCCTCAAGCCTCAAACAGCACTGCGGGAAGAAAGCCTGTGCATCTTCAACCACATCCGCGC
>JBASVF010000008.1:0-3659 GCA_049275795.1 Desulfomonilia bacterium | reverse complement strand
GTCTGGGCCGCCATGGGCCCGCCCCTTCCCCCCGAAGAGGTACCGGACCGCGGAGCCGTGCATCCCGAAGGCGAGGTGTGCCTGCGGATCGTGGCCAGTGCGCCGTACACCTCCGGCCTTTTCCGCCTGGATCAGCTCATCGCCTCCATGGCGAGGAACACGCTCTGGCTCACCGATGCCTACTTCGTGGGCGTGTCCCCGTACGTGCAGGCGCTCTCCGCGGCGGCCAGAGACGGCGTGGACGTGAGGCTCCTGGTGCCCGGCACCACGGACCTCCCCCTGCTCAGGGCCGTGTCCCGGGCCGGTTACCAGCCGCTCCTGGAGGCGGGGGTGCGGATCTTCGAGTGGAACGGCCAGATGCTCCATGCCAAGACCGCGGTGGCTGATGGAAAGTGGGCCAGGATCGGGTCCACCAACCTCAACGTCTCGAGCTGGATGGGCAACTACGAGCTCGATGTGGCCGTCGAGGATGAATCCTTTGCCCGCGACATGGAGGAGATGTACCTCGAAGACCTGTCGAGATCCACCGAGATCGTGCTCGGAAGGCACGGGGCGGCCTGCCCCGCCTGCAGGGACAACCGGCCCAGGCGCCCGGGAATGCTCCACCAGAGAGGGAGCGTGAGCCGTGCGGGCATCGGGATGATGCGCATGGGAAACGTGGTGGGAGCGGCCATCAGCAACCGCCGCACCCTGGAGCCGGCCGAGTCGAAGCTCATGTTCGCGGCAGGCGGGGTTCTCCTGGCACTGGCGATCATGGCCGTGCTCTGGCCCGAGTGGCTCGCGGTGCCTTTCGCGATCTTAAGCTCGTGGATCGCAGCCAGCCTGTTCCTGCGAGGTATCAGGCTCCTGCGGGAGCACCGCAGGCACCAGCACGGACACCGGGAAGGCTGCGGGCGAGAGGACGCTCGCAGGGCGCCGGAAAGGTAGGGACCGCCGTTCATGCTGCTGCTCGCGGTATTCCTTGCATATGGCGCGCTGCACCTCTACACCTTTCTCAGACTCCGCTCGGCCTTTGGGTTCAGGGCTTCATCCGGGGCCGCGCTGGCGCTGTTCATGGTCTTCATGCTCCTGGCCCCCGTCACGGTACGCCTGCTGGAGGGCCAGGGTCTCGACCTCCCCGCGCGCCTCGTTTCTCTCATCGGCTACACCTGGATGGGGCTGATCTTCCTGTTCTCCTGCCTGTCCGTGCTCGTGGACATCCTCCGATTCGCCGCATCCGTCCTCGCACGGCTAGGCCGCGTCAAGGCAGCCCCGATCGGGGTCCGATCCAGCGTCGTCATCTGCCTGATCATCGCTGCCGCTCTCTTTGCCTGGGGGTATGTCTCGGCCCTGGACATCGCTCCCCGCCGGGTCGTAATCGTCTCACCAAAGATACCGCAGGAACTCGGGAAGTTTCGGATCGTGCAGATCTCGGATGTACACGTGGGGCTGATAGTGCGCTCCGGCCGGCTCAACCGCATCGCCCGGGTGATCCGGGAGGCGGATCCGGATCTGATCGTATCCACCGGCGACCTGGTGGATGGTCAGCTGGACAGGATCTCCGGGCTCGCGGAGATCCTGCGGGAGTCGAGCCCCAGGTACGGCAAGTTCGCGGTGACCGGCAACCACGAGTTCTACGCAGGCCTCTCGCCGTCCCTCGACTTCACCTCCCGGTGCGGGTTCACCGTGCTCAGGGGCGAGAGCGTTACCATACGGGGCGCCATCACTATCGCAGGGTTCGACGACCCGGCGGGCTCCCGGCACGGCAGTATCCCGGGCCCTGCAGAAGAGAAGCTGCTCAGAGCCCTCCCCCGGGACGATTTCATCCTGGTATTGAAACATCGGCCCGAGATCAAGCAGGAGAGCCTGGGGCTCTTCGATCTCCAGCTTTCGGGCCACACCCACGGGGGGCAGATCTTCCCCTTCGGTCTTCTGGTGGGGTTATTCTTCTCCCACACCTCGGGGATGCACGACCTCGGAAACGGCTCGAGCCTGTACGTCAGCCGCGGCACCGGGACCTGGGGTCCGCCCGCCCGTCTCTTCGCACCGCCCGAGATCACGGTGATCGACCTCCTGCCATCAGGCGCGGCTGGGTAAGCCCGTTCGACGCTCCCGCGGCTGCCCCGGATGGCACAAGCCATCCGAAGCGGCTCCTGGAGCCGATTCGCCCATCCTCCCATGCCTGGGCCTGGATTGCCGAAGTAAATACCGTCATACATAAAGGCCACATCGAATAATTCCCTTTTCCAGAGGTTCTCAACTTGGAGCTGATTTTTGATGCACAACCCTTGGAATATGCTTCATGAGGAGCTTTCTTCGGTGATATTTGTGGGCTATTCCGAGCATTGTGATCTCCCCGGGACATGATTTCTACCATGTAGACGCACCTCACCCAACAGTTACCAGCGACTGGAAGCGGAACATGTTGTAGGCTAGGTTCCTCAACCCAATCTTGACCCATGCCCGAGCTATACCTATCGTCCGCAACAGCAGATCTCCCGCAATCATGGATTGTACTCCAAACACATGCTCAATGCGGGATCGTATCTTCGACCGGGTATGGTTCCCTCGCTTCTCCCAGCTCGTCAGCCTCCGGTGCCGACATCCCTTGCGCTGAAGATGTTCACGATACCTGCGATCACGCAGCATCCCCAGACTTTCCTCAGATCGGTACGCACTGTCTGCATACACGTCCCTGCTCCTGTTATCTTCACGAAGCAAATCACCAAACACCTGCGAATCATGCACACTCGCATCCGTCACCGCATATTCCCGTATCAGCTTGTGCTTCACATCCACATTGACATGGTTCTTATACCCATAATAGCTCTTGCCGTTCTTCTTCAGCCACCTGGCGTCTGTGTCCTTCTGCCGGCGCTTGGGTTCATTCCAGCCCTGTGGCTTGCTCCCCTCCTTGATCAATGCGTTCTCCTCCCGGGTATTGCGCTGCTTCGGCACCGATACAATGCTGGCATCCACGATCTGACCCTTGCGGGCCACAAATCCGCTCGCCTGAAGATGCCGATCAAACATCGCAAACAGCTCACTCACCAACCCCGTCTCCTTGAGCTGCTCCCGAAACAGCCAGATCGTCTTCGCGTCCGGTACCCGATCGCCAGGACCAAGACCCAAAAACCGCATGAATGTCAGCCTGTCCAATATCTGGTACTCAAGCTCATCGTCAGAAAGATTATACAGCGACTGGATAATGAGCGCCTTGAACATCAGCACCACATCGTACGGCTTCGCTCCCGCATCGCTCTTTCGCTCCTTCTCCCCTACCTTCATGAGCAGCGGTCGAAATCCCTCCCAGGCAACAACCCTGTTCAGCTTCACCAGGGGATCTCCCCCCTTGTCGATCCTGTCGTATCTCTTCTCCCAGTCGAACAACCCCAACTGCTCATGATCCCCTCCAAAAACACCTCAAATGATGACATTAATATAACATTATCAATGACTTATTGCAATCTATATGCACGCTTTATCATAAGTATTTTTAGAGGCACCCATAATTTTACAATCTCAAGTTTCGCACCCCTTAATCCTGAGATGGGGGCATAGAGCCTGATCGATCGAGTCGATGAAAGGGGACAAATCGTCTTCGATTTTCAAGAGCGCGAAGATGCACTTGAGTGAATGCTTGAACAGGCCTTTGAAGAACTCCCATAACCGGTGGGCAT
>JBASVF010000007.1:0-4575 GCA_049275795.1 Desulfomonilia bacterium | reverse complement strand
GTCCTGTAAGTTCTGTAAAAAGGTAAGACGAGCCAAGAGCGACTCCGATAAAGCGGAGTGGCTAAACAAACGCTTTGAAGGAGGAGCAGATGGCTCGCAGGGGAGATGATAAGGATTTGATGTGGATTTGGCAAGAGGCGACCGGGCAGGGAGATGACGGGTTGCGCAAGGTGATGGAGGCCGTGATTCAGCGGATACTGGAAGAGGAGCTGACGTCATTTTTGAAGGCCGAATTCCATGAGAGGACGCAGGAACGTAAGGGGTACCGTAACGGGTATAAGCCACGGGCTTTGATGACCCGCCTGGGGCGGATGGAGCTACTGGTGCCCGGACCGGGAAGGGCAGTTTCAGAGCGAACTCTTTGAAAGGTATCAGAGGAATGAGAAGGCATTGGTGCTATCATTGGTAGAGATGTACGTACACGGGGTATCTACCCGGAAGGTAAAAGCAGTCACAGAAGCCCTGTGTGGACTGGAGATATCGAAGAGCCAGGTATCGAGGCTGGCAAAGGACCTTGATGAAGAGATAAAGGCCTGGAGAAGCCGTCCATTGAAGAAGGCATATCCCTATGTGGTGGTGGATGCGCGCTACGAGAAGATACGAGCCAATCACCAGGTGATCTCGCAGGGAGTGCTGTTGGTAGTAGGCATAGGAGAGGATGGATACCGGGAGATTTTAGGGACATGGATAGCTGACTCCGAGAATGAGTCGAGCTGGTCAGAGGTTTTCAAGGAGCTCAAAGAGAGAGGCCTTAGGGGAGGTACGGTATGTGGTATCAGACGATCATGCAGGGCTTGTCAAGGCGATCGAGAGGCACTTTCAGGGAGTCTTGTGGCAACGCTGCCAGGTGCACTTCTTGAGGAATATTATCTCTCAGGTAAGCAAGAAGGACAGGCCGGGGATCATCTCGATGATCCGGGAGATTGTGGCATCCCAGAGCTACGAGACTGCGAGGAAGAGGATGGATGAAGTCATAGAGGCGCTTGAGAAGGCCCATCCGAAGGTATCAGAGATGCTCGAGGAGCATGGGGAAGAGATCCTGACGGTCTATCAGTTGCCGCTTCATCACCGGCGGTCTTTGAAATCGACGAACATGCTTGAGCGCTACAACCAGGAGCTGAAGCGCAGGACCAGAGTGGTGAGGATCTTTCCTCATAGGGAGTCCTGCTTGAGGCTGGTGACTGCTATGGCCATGGAAATGAGTGAGGAATGGATGGTCCGTCGTTACCTCATCCTCGAGGATGAGGTAACGACTACGAGTCCTAAAGAAATGTTAGCCGCTTAGCACTGAGATCGGAGATGGCAATTTACAGAAAATCAGAGACTTGACTGGAGAATGAATAAAAATGAAAGTGGTGTACAGAGATCTATATTATCAGATGGGCATGCTTCTTTCTTCCATATCCATAAGGGATGTCGAGTAAGCGCATGCGATGTCTCAGCGTGTTGGGATGGATTTGAAGAAGTTCCGCCGCACCGCCCTTTCCCTGAATTTTGCCATTAGTAAGATCAAGAGCTCTCTGTATGTGCTGTTTATTGACTTGATCAAGGGAAGGGAACATTTCCGGGGTCTCGGGCAGGAATCGACTCTCTATCGAACCAGTGGGCAAGGGAAACTCATCAAAACTGAGCGGCCCGGAAAGATCTGTGAAACGTGCCCAGATGAGGGATCGTTCAACGATGTTCTGCAGCTCGCGCACATTTCCCGGCCAGTCATAGGAAATGAGCTTCTCCATGGAGCCCGGTGCAAGTTCCGGAATCACCCGGAGGTTCAGCTCCCTTGATTTGCTCCTGATGAAATAGTGTACGAGTGCGGGAAGATCTTGTTTCCTTTCCCGAAGCGGCGGGATGGCTATGGGGAAAACATTCAGCCTGAACCAGAGGTCTTTCCGGAAAGAACCGGCTCTCAATTGGGCCTCCATGTTCCTGTTGGTCGCAGCAATGATCCGGACATCCACATTGATCGGGCTCGATCCGCCCACCCGCTCGAACTCCTTTTCCTGGAGCACCCGCAAGAGCCTTACCTGGGCTGAAGCCGGCAGGTCACCCACCTCATCCAGGAATATTGTTCCTTGGTGGGCGCGCTCGAAGTGGCCGAACCTCCGGGAAAAAGCCCCGGTGAAGGCCCCCTTCTCGTGTCCGAAGAGCTCACTGTCTATGAGCCCTTCCGGGATGGCGCCGCAGTTGATCTTCACGAAGGGACCGTCCTTACGGGGAGATGAATAATGTATCCTGTTCGCGATGATCTCCTTGCCTACTCCTGTTTCACCGAGGAGGAGCACCGGTGTGGTGAGCGGGGCTACGTGGGATACTGCTTCCATCACGTTCCTCAAGGACCCGTTCTCACCGATGATCTCGGTGTCTGACACCTGTTTCAGCTCGTTGCGCAGCTGGCGGATGTCATGGGAGAAGAGCTCCTTAATGTTCACAATCTCCTGGTACTGAAGGCTGTGTGCCATAGCAACAGAGAATGGGTTATGCAGGAGTTCGATTAAATGCGCATGTTCTTTGGTGTAGCGGTTGCGTCCGCGCACAAAAAAGCCGACCTGTCCCAGTCGCTTACCTTTAAACCAGGTGAACAGAGTTATGCTCGATTTATCCAAAAAGTTGAGCGCCTTCCATATGGCAAAGGGTACCGCAAACTCTTCGGGGTTGTTGTGGATTATTACGGTTTCTTTGTTTTCTTCAAACGCCTGCTGCCCTTGCGGGGGTATGGGTACGACTTTAACCTGTGTGTTCAGAGGCAGATCGGATTCAATGGCTAGAAATATGACGGATTTTTTCTGCTCATCGTAATAACTTGCCGTGATTCCATCCAAAGGAATGTAACGCTTCAGATATTCTTTGCATTCCCTTGCTACCTCACTGATATCCAGGCTGCTGCAAATGCGCATTGTTATCTGGTTGAAAAATTCCAGTTCATTGATCATTGCTTTGATCCTTGATCATTGCTTTGATCCTTGATCATTGCTTTAATCCTTATGAAACCGGGAACACTAAATATCGTGATATTATGGTTAAATACCATATATCGTGAGTAAAATCAACTATATTTGGTGTATAATAAAGCTAACTTCAGTATCTTGTTGATATCATTGTGTAATTTCCATGGCATATTCTTGGCAACACCGTTCAGGCTCGAGCAGAAATTCCGCAGCTGCGATCATGAAGTAAAAAAAACAAAGGGGGCATTATGTCTGAAGACGAGAAGAAAGTGGATGAGAAAACAAAGAAGAAGCTTGTTTCAAGACGTGATGTATTGAAAGGTACCGGTGCTGCTGTAATAGCTGGTGCAGCAGCTACACTTGTTCCCGGTATGGGAGCTGAAGCTCAAGCAGCAACAAAAGGAAAGCCGAACAAAGATTTGCCTCTTGAAGAACAGGAATGGGAATTCGAAAAAAAGCCGGACCCGATCCCCGCATCCAAAATTGTGGAAACCCTCACAGCGGACATAGTCGTGGTAGGCACGGGGGCTTCTGGAATGCCGTGTGCAATATCCGCTGTAGAAACGGGCGCCCAAGTCATTGCTCTGGAAAAGCTGACGAAGGAAGAAGTCTATCATGGCGGAAGGATCTATAACTCGAGAGCAATCGGTGCCTGGTATGGATTTTCGGACAGCCGGCTGATCGAACAAAGAGGAATCAAAAAGGATATAGAACTGCAGAAGAGTGCGCTGATACGCGCTTCCTTATGGAGATGCGATCAGAGGCAGATCAATAGCGTCGTAAAACACGGCAGAAAAGTCGCTGACTGGTGGCTGGATATCCTTGAAGGACAGGGAATAGATATAAATAAAATTCCCATTGAAGTACATGCGGAAATGAACCAGCAGGAACTTCCCAATCAGGCTCATTCCAGGATCGGGCAGTATGCCTATTGGCATCCCGGCGCGCACGTGATCACTGCTACGCGAGTTGAACCCGCCCTCGAGAAACATCTGAATGATATGGGCTTTGAAATCTCCTATGGAATAGCAGCCAAGCAGCTGATCAGGGAAGGGAACAGGGTGACGGGTCTGATAGCACAAGGCCCGAAGGGTTATATAAGAGTTAATGCCAGGAAGGCCGTTATCCTTTGCACGGGCGGCTATGAAGGCAACCCCGAAATGATGAAAAAGTATCTGCCGGAATCGGGGAAATACCGGGAAGTCTTTGGCAAGAAGACGAACACAGGCGACGGTTACCTCATGGCTCAATGGATCGGTGCACGCATGGACCCGTGGCCCCACTGTCCGATGACCTGGGATGGAATGAACCCTGAGGCATTGGAAAAGTTGCGCTACGATTATGTGGGCATCGCTCGTTGTCCGTGGCTTTATGTGAACGCGTTTGGTGAAAGGTTCATGAATGAAGATGCTCCGTTTGGCGGTATTGGAAAATCGATGTTTATGCAGCCAAAAAGCATGATGTGGACTATATTTGACGAACGCTGGAAAGATGAGGAAGTTCTGGAGAAGCTGAAAGGAACCGTTTGCCGTAGAATGACAACGAGACGGTTTCCCCTCGCTTTGCCCATGAATACTAGAACTGCTACGGAAAAAATGATCGAGGCAGGCATTATCCTGAAGGCTGACAC
>JBASVF010000006.1:0-20831 GCA_049275795.1 Desulfomonilia bacterium | reverse complement strand
GACCGACTCCGCGGTGAGGATCACGCACCTGCCCACGGGCATCGTGGTGCAATGCCAGAACGAGCGCTCCCAGCACAAGAACAAGGCCTTTGCCATGAAGCTGCTCGCTTCCAAGCTCTACGAGCTCGAGGAGGCCAGGCAGAAGGAGCGCCTGGACGAGTTTTCTAGCGGAAAAAAGGAGATCGCCTGGGGATCGCAGATACGCTCCTACGTGCTGCAGCCCTACCAGATGGTCAAGGACCACCGGACCGGCCTGGAGATAGGCAACGTGGATGCGGTGCTGGACGGTGAGATCTCGGAATTCATGGACGCCTTTCTCGCCATGAACGCCACGGAATCGAAAAACCATGGCTGATCTCATCCTCTCGCGCAGGAGCATCCGGAGGTTCACGCCCGAGCCGGTCTCCGGGGAGATGGTCGAGGCGGTGCTGGAAGCGGGCAGGTGGGCACCTTCGGGCCTCAATAACCAGCCCTGGCGTTTTGCCGTCATCCGCGACCCCAAGCTCAAGGATCGAATCTCCCGTCTCACCCGCTACGGCTCCGTGGTCCGCTCCGCAAATGTCCTCATCGCCGTGTTCTTCGATACCGTAAGCGGCTACGACCGGACCAAGGACCTCCAGGCCATCGGCGCCTGCATCGAGAACATGCTGCTGGCCGCCCACGAGCAGGGCCTGGGCAGCGTGTGGCTGGGCGAGATCCTCAAGAGCGGCCCCGAGGTCTGCTCGCTCCTGAACGCCCCGGATGCCTACGAGTTCATGGCCCTCCTTGCCCTGGGCCATCCCAAAGGGGAGCCGCCCGGCGCCCCTGAGCGCAAGCCCCTTTCCGAGCTCGTCTTTTTCCAAAAATAGGCCCACGAGGCCCTTAAACCGCCGGGTCCGCAAGGCGCTCTTTCAACGCGCCGGCGCGGCGGTGCTTGACCCGCGGATGCTTCCCATATATACAGGTGCACCATATGCCCCTTGAACGAGTCGAGCTCCCTGACAAGGAAGTCCTGGTGGTGGGGACTGCCCACGTGTCGCAATCCTCGGTCGACGAGGTCCGTTCGGCCATCCGTGAATACCGCCCCGACGAGGTCGCGATCGAACTCTGCGCCGGCAGGTTCGAGGTGTTGCAGAACCCGCAGGGCTGGCAGGAGATGGACATCATCAGGGTCATCAGGGAAAAGAAGGCCGCGTTCCTGTTTGCCAACCTCGTGATGGCCTCGTTCCAGAGGCGAATCGGAGAGCGTTTCGGGGTGAAGCCGGGTGACGAGATGCGGGCCGCTGTCGAGGAGGCCCGGGCCATCGGGGTGCCCGTGGCCCTCGTGGACAGGCCTGTTCAGCTCACCCTGCAGCGAACCTGGAGGTCTCTGGGAATATGGGAGAAAGTCCGGCTCCTGTTTACTTCCCTGTTCTCGATCCTGTCCGTGGACGACATCAAGGAGGAGGAGATCGAGCGACTCAAGGACAAGGACATGCTCACCGGCACGATCGAGGAGGTGGCCCGGCAGGCACCCACGGTCAAGAGGGTGCTCATCGACGAGCGGAACGCCTACATGGCCCGCAGGATCGTGGACCTTAAAGGCGCGAAGATCCTGGCGGTCGTGGGCGCCGGGCATGTCGAGGGGCTCGTGGAGCAGCTCAGGAACCCGGTGGAGAACCTGGATGCCCTCGAGCAGGTGCCGGAGAAGGGCAAGGGCCGCGCCAAGTGGATCATTCCGCTTGCGATCCTCGCGCTCATCATCGCGGGGTTTTTTTTCGGCAGCCCCCGGCAGGGCTATGAGATGATCAAGTGGTGGTTTGTGTGCAACGCCGTGTTTGCAGCCCTCGGCGCCCTGCTCGCCCTGGCCCATCCGATCACCGTAGCCGTGGCAGCCATAGCATCGCCCATCACCTCTCTCAATCCGACCCTGGCCGCCGGGTGGTTTGCAGGGCTGAGCGAGGCGTACATCAAGAAACCGAAGGTCTCGGACTTCGAGGCACTCCAGGACGACATCGTTAATTTCTCGGGATGGTGGAGGAATTCTGTGACCCGGATCCTGCTGGTGGTAATCCTGGCCAATCTCGGGAGCGCACTGGGCGCCATCGTGGCCATGCCCATCCTCACCAGGATCGTCTTGGGCTAAAAACAGCGTCGTACCTCGGAACCGTCGAGGCTTGCCAGTCCGGGAAAACCCACTATTATTCTCTTTGAAGGGAGAGCTCTTCTCCAGAGCCACGGGAGCGATAGCGCCCTCGTGCAAGGTCTTCCGGATGAGCCGGCAAAGACTTAAAAAAGGAACCGAAGCGTCCTGGGGGCGTGGTTGGAAGATGTTTTCCCTGGGGAAAGCAGCAGTTTTCCCTGGATCCCCCGGGGAGGAACCAGGGCTGCCTTATAACTATGCATAATCCGGATAGATTTCATGCGGTATGGTGGTTGCACGGTGATGCATCGCTTTCCCGGCATTTTCACGGCCTTTGCACAGGGTATGGAAGGAGCGAAACATAGCTGCCCGGTACAAGGAGTCGGTATGGACAAGACAAGCAGCGGACGGAACGGCCATCCATCAATCATGAAGCTGTTGGATATCAACCCGATCATCCGCAGTCAGCTCATGGAGTATGGAGACACGGGCGAGAACGCCTTTGACGTGTACACGCTCTACAAGTCCACCGCAAAAAGGAGGCTGACCGACACCATAGAAACCAGCGACGCCCGGGACATGCAGTACCTGGCCTGGATGACGAGAGAGGAGCTGTTCGAGGCGCGGAGGCTCTTGAGAAGGCTCGGGTACATCACCGAGATCGTAGACAGGGGTGAGGGTCGCAGGCCCGAGATCCGCGAGGTAAGGATCGAACCACGAT
The DNA here is from genome assembly GCA_049275795.1 of Desulfomonilia bacterium. Lineage (GTDB taxonomy): Bacteria > Desulfobacterota > Desulfomonilia > UBA1062 > UBA1062 > Phosphitivorax. The sequence continues at coordinate 18,009 of JBASVF010000006.1, read as the reverse complement.
CCCCGAGGAATCAGTAGTACCCCCTGTCTTCACTGGAAAGGAAGCGGTAACTCCGGTCCCCAAATCCAGGAGACCGGGGCTGCTACAGGGCGACAGCCTGATGCAGCCGGTCCTTTCCCTCGGCCCTGGTTTCCGCGACCTGCCTGTCGATGAGGTCTGCCACGGTCTGCTTGAGCCGGGAAAGATCGTGCGATTTGATGATATAGGCGTCGGCCGTCCTGGCAACGGCGTTATCCCGGTAGCTCATGTAGGCGGAATGGATCACCACGGGGACATCGAGCCTGGACTTGAGGATGTGGCCCATGGCATCGATGCCGTCCATCCTGGGCATGCGGATATCCATGATGATAAGATCCGGAGCCTCGAGACCTCTCTCGAAGAGCAGAGACAGGGCCTCCCCTCCATTCGATGCCGTCATTACCTCGTATCCTTCGTCCCTGAGTTCCTCTGCGATGAGAAGCTGGAGATGTCTGTCGTCTTCAACGAGCAAGATCTTTTTCATGCCTGCTGCCTCCTTACTCATATTGTATAAGACCAAGCATCATGAAACCAAAGTGCACCGGCAGTGTCCCCGTTGCTCCCGAGGGACTCCCTGCCGCGGTTTGCCCGGCGGGAAAGCACGAAGCATGCCATGCCCGAAGCTGATGAAAAGACCGTGGCATTCTTGGCAACTATCGGAGATATCTACATATTCTTCCTGCTCGAGGGTGAGGATTCAAGGGTAGTCATGTCAACATATTGACACGGATGGTCCGCACCGCCCCTCATGCAACCGGGAGATCATGCCCGGATGAGGATGCGAACCCGGGCCGGGCTGTCGGTATCGTCCTACATTTGCTGATCGGATGAGTCTTACAGAATATTCATTGCCTGTCTTATTCACGGAACCATGGGGGGTATGGTAAGTCATATTTCAGCCAGGAGAAAGAATCCACATCATGAAGCATGCACCATTTCTCCTGGCTTCTTTTTTTACTCCCTTCTCTCAGCCGATCTTCCCTCATCTCACGAAATCCAACTTTTAAGAGGAGAACCGGTGTGTCCGGCTCAGTATCCTTCCAGCCGGGGACCGTCGCTGTCCCAGACGAGCCACTGCCTCGTGTCGAAAAAAGCCGGGAGAACGATGAGCTCGCGGCTCATGAATCCATGATGCAGGTGTCCGCACAGCACGGTATCCACCTTCCGCCTGCGGGAGATCCCGGGATCGATCGCCGTGCGGGGAGCCCTGACCGCGGATGAAGAGCGCACCAGGAAACGCGCGAGTCTGTCCTTGAGAGTCCCGCGCAGACGGCGGTCCAGGACCTTGAGAAGCGGCCAGCCCAGGGCATGGAACACCTTGAACCCGAAGTCGCCGCGAGTCAGCGTGTGGCCGTGGGCCAGGAGCACCCGGGTTGAAGAGGGAGAGGTGATGACCACCTCCTCATCGAGGACCTCGATGCCGCTGATCCTGGAATTGGCGAGCAGGAAATCCCGGTTTCCCGGAACGATGCGCACCTGGGCGGATGCCAGGGCATCAACGAGCCGGGGAGCCTGCCGGTGCGCTCCCGTGAACCAGTAATCGAAGAGATCTCCCAGGATATAGATCTGCGAAGCGCGCGTTCCGGCCTCAGCCAGCCAATGAATGAAGAAATCGGAATCTTTTCCATCACCCGGGATGACATGGACATCTGAGGCAAATATAAGCATTGAATGATTCAACCAAAAGTGCCTTGCCTTGGCAAGCAAATCCTTTTATACATACATTCTCATGGGCATAGATCGGCAGGCCAATCCGTGGAAATGGAGCACCTGCGCTCTTACGGTCCTGCTCGTTTCGTGCATTGCCTGGTATTTCATATGGGGTGGCAGCAGGGGGTCCCTCGAGGATCCGGGACTTGGGCAGGGCATGAGTGAGGCCAAGGGCGAAGAGGGCGGTGCCGCCCTCGGATCCGAGGAGGCGGTGCTGCCCCTGCACGTGGTGGAAGAAGGACAGGGCTACGCTTCGCTGGATCAGCCCGCGGAGATCTCGAAGGAGCCTATCCGCAAGGTTTCCACCGTCGCCAGGGGGGACAGCTTCTACGCGATCCTGCTGAGCAACGGGGTATCGACCCGCCAGGCTTCCGAGATCCTCAACGAAGCCAAGAGCATCTTCGATCTCTCGAAGATCGTGCCGGGCAGAGACCTCACCCTGATCTTCTCCCCGGACAACCAGAACCTCATTGGGATCGAGTATTCCATCTCCGACATCTCGCGGCTCGTCGTAACCATCGAGGGGGACAATATCCAGGCGAGCAGGCAGGAGATCCAGCGGGTCCTGACCTCAGACTATACCGGGGGCATCGTGCAGACGGACTACGTCGTGGAGAAGGGCGACAACCTCTATAACGTCCTGCGCAGACATGGAGTGTGCGACTATCAGATCGACCTGGCCATAAAGTCGGTCAAAAAGGTCTACAACCTCTCGGGAATCGTTCCCGGCAATGCCTTAAGCATCTGGGTAACCGAGGAGGAGCCGGTACGCCTTGCCCGGCTCACCTACGAGATCGACTACCGCAATCTGCTCGAGGTGGTGCCGGAGAACGGCACCTTCAAGGCCAGCAAGCAGACCTTCGACCTCGACGTCCGGCACGAACGGGCCGAGGGTGTGATCACGAGCAGCCTCTACGAGTCGGCGATCCGGGCCGGGCTGCCGGCCGAGGTGGTCATGGGTTTGAGCGACATCTTTGCCTGGGACATCAACTTCTTCACCGATATCCGGGAGGGTGACCGCTACACGGTGGTCTACGAGCGCTACTACGTCAAGGATACCTTCAGGGGCTATGGGAGGGTGACGGCCGCCCGGTTTGTGAACCAGGGCAGGGTCCACACGGCGGTGTATTTCGATGACGGCAACGGCATAAGCGGGTACTACGACGAGAACGGCAAGCCCATCCGCAAGCTCTTCCTCAAAGCGCCGCTGAACTATCGGAGAATATCCTCCGGGTTTTCCCGCAGCAGGATCCACCCCATCTACCGCGTTGCCCGGCCGCACCTGGGAGTCGACTACGCAGCACCGACGGGCACTCCCGTCGTGGCCCTCGGCAACGGCACCGTGACCTTCAAGGGCACCTCCGGGGGCTTCGGGAAGAGCATCCAGATCACCCACCCCGCCGGATACGTGACCTATTACGGCCACCTCTCCGGGTATGCCAAGGGGATCGACAAGGGAACGAGGGTAAGCCAGGGAGAGGTCATCGGATACGTGGGGTCGACCGGCGTGTCTACCGGGCCGCACCTGGATTTCCGGGTGAAGCACAACGGGAAGTTCGTCAATCCCCTGACCCTCAAGTCGGTCAACGGCCCGCCGCTCAAGGGAAACTCGATGGCCAGGTTCAAGGAAGTCTCGGCCAAGAGGCTGGCCATGCTGGACGATTCTTCACTGAACCGCACCGCGGACCTGGGTGCGGATGACGTATCTCTGTAAGGAGGTAAGAGGTCATGAGTACATATGCCATCATCACGGGTATCGTTATCGTTCTCCTGTTCCTGTTTTCGGCCATCAAGGTGCTCAACGAGTACGAGCGGGCGGTGGTCTTCCGGCTCGGCCGGGTCCTGCCACAGCCCAAGGGCCCGGGGATCATCATCATCATCCCGGTCGTGGACCGGTTCATCCGCATCAGCCTGCGCACCGTGGTCCAGGACGTCCCGCCCCAGGATGTCATCACCCGCGACAACGTGACGGTCAAGGTCAATGCCGTGGTCTACTTCCGGGTCATCGACCCCATGAAGTCGGTGATCGAGGTGGAGAACTACCTCTATGCCACGAGCCAGCTGTCCCAGACCACGCTTCGCTCCGTATGCGGGCAGGCCGAGCTCGACGAGCTCCTGGCCAACCGCGAGGAAATCAGCTCGCGCATCCAGGAACTGCTCGACCGCCAGACCGATCCCTGGGGCGTCAAGGTCTCGGCTGTGGAGCTCAAGCACATTGACCTGCCGGAGGAGATGCAGCGGGCCATGGCCAAGCAGGCCGAGGCCGAGCGCGAGAGGCGCTCCAAGATCATCCATGCCGAGGGAGAGTACCAGGCCTCGCAGAAGCTGCGTGACGCCGCCGAGGTGATCGCGGGTCAGCCCGTCGCCCTGCAGCTCAGGTACCTCCAGACCCTGCGGGAGATTTCCCATGAGGGAGCGGTCAATACCCTGATCCCGATTCCCATGGAGCTCATCACAGCGTTCCTTTCGGGGAAAAAGGAGTGAGCGGCTTGCGTTCGGGGGGACCGAGGTTCTCCCGCCGCGCCCAGGAAAACTTAAGCCGGGGCGCCGGCCCGGATGTCTTCTCTTGAACGCGCGGGTCTCCCATGGCCGTGATCACGAGTGCCGCAAACCGGCTCTTCCGTGAGCTTCTCGCCGCACGCAAACAGCGGGACCTGATGCTCCTGGAAGGGCGCAGGCTCGTGGAAGACGCGCTCTCACGGGGCATGGCCCCAAGGCTTGCCGCTCTCACCCCGAGGTATATCCAGGAACACGGGCCGGCCGGCTTCCCGCACACGGTAATCTCCGAGGAGCTTTTCCGCCGCATTGCCGATACCAGGACCCCCCAGGGTATACTGGCCTTCTTCGCGGTGCCGTGGGTACCGGCAGGCGAGCTTGCCCGTCATGAACGGATCGTCATCCTGGACGGCCTCCAGGATCCAGGCAACGTCGGGACCATCATCCGCACCGCCGAGGCCTTCGGATTTGACGGCATCGGCGTGACCGGGGGCACCGCCTCGCCATTTGCCCCCAAGGCGGTCCGCTCTTCCATGGGCTCGGTTCTGGGCGTGAGCATTGCCAGGATCGAAGTCAAAGACCTTTCAGGCTTTCCGCACCGCATCATCACCCTCTCGCCGCGCGGGAGCGCGAAGCTCTCGGCCGGGCTGTTCAGGCCTCCCTGCGCCGTGTGCCTGGGCCAGGAAGGGTCTGGAGTGAGCCCGGAGCTGAGCGCCCTGGCGCACGAGACGGTCTCCATAGCCATGAAGGGCAGGGTTGAATCCCTCAACGTGGCCGTTGCCGCAGGGATCGTCCTCGCCTATGCCGGTGGGGCTCTGGAAGGCTGAGCCCTCATGCCGGGATGGGCCGCCTGTCTCGAAAGAGGGCTCGAACCCTCCCTCCGGGGCACATCGCGTTGCCCGTCGAGCCGGGCCTGGCGGCCGGATCTATGCCTTTTCCCTGCCGAGCGGGTCGATCTGCGCCCGGATCACCTCGACGTCGGTATTGGCACGGGCCGAGCCCCCGATACGCTCCAGGACGTGCCCCGGCCTGAGGAAGCGCTTGACGCGGACACCCTTTTCATCCATGTCCACCTCCACGATCCCGTGCTTTATGATGGTAACGCCGGATGATGGATCGAGCGGGATATCCTGGCCGCGGGAGAACCTGACGATGGTTAGGTGATCGTTCTCCAAGTCGGCCAGGGGGTGGCTTTTCAGGTCCTCGCCCGCTTTCTTAAGGATCCGCTCGTGGTAGAGCGCCTCCAGGGAGTGCCTGATCCCCGGGAAGCGCACGCAGAGCTCCCTGAGCTCCCCTGCAGGGATCCTGGCGAGCCGGCACGTTCCACGCGTCCGGACCGATGCCGAGCGGGCCGCCTGGTAGAAGAACCCCAGCTCGCCGAAGACATCACCGGGGTGGAGCTCGGCCACGGGCTGCCCGTCGCGGCAGACCACGGCTGAGCCCTCGATGAGGATATAGACGTCCTCGCCTGGATCCTGTTGCCTGAGGATGAGGCGGCCCCTGGTAACGGTCGTGATCTGCATGATATCGAGCAGCTCGATGAACTCCTGCCTGCCCAGATCCCGGAAGATGGGCACCTCGCCTTTCATGAAGAGCTCGCTCGACTTCTCATACTGCTCCTCGAGGTCGCCCCTGTGCCCCATGGAATCGAGGAGCCTCATGAGGAGCGCATGTGCCTTCGGGTGGCTGGCAAAAGAATTCCTGGCGAGCTTTGCCGCCGCCAGGGCCTTGAAGGGCTGCCGGTTGTGTATGTACTTACGGATGCAGACTTCGAAGAGCCGCAGGCCTTCTTCCATCTCACCATTGCGTGCGGCCTTTTCCGCCTGTCTGAGCAGATCTTTCGGGTTTTTCCGTTCCGCAACCGGTTTCTTCATCATAGACCTCCTCATAACAAAGAATTATCCGGAAAAGCCGGAAAGCGGCCTTCTCCGGTCGTCATCGAGCTCTACCGGGGAGAAGCTGCCCCGGGATGAGCCTGCCGCCACGAAGCATCCGGCCGAGGCCTCCTGCGGGCCTGGAACGATGCCTTTGCGGCGCCCCCATCGTTTCGAGAACCCTGGAGAATCCTCCCTGAACTCCCAGGGATGCCGAATCCGGGGCCCCGGGTGACCGATGATACCGCCTGGTGCATGAGCAGGCGGATGCAGGTTCGTGGCTGACCGCGAGGCCTCGCTCGTGGGCGCGTGATTCGTTCCACTGCGGCGCTGAGGCAAAGCCCAATCTTTCGCGCGCGGCCATGCGTTCGGGAAACTATGCCCGGCTATGGATCTTCGGGAGGATGTTCTCTTCGATGTATTCGGCGATACGATCGCCCGCGTTTCCGTCTCCGAAGGGGTTGCCCGGGCCGAAGCCGGTTCTTCCCGACATCTCTTCGAAGGCGCCTAGAATGCCCGCAGGATCGGGCTCGACCAGGACGTTGGCCCCGGCCTCAACGGTCTCGGGCCACTCGGTGACCTCGCGCACGGTTACGCAGGGGGTGTTCAGAAGGTATGCCTCTTTCTGCACCCCGCCCGAATCGGTGATGATGCATGATGCGTCCCTGATCATGGCGAGCATGGTGAGGAAGTCCACCGGCTCGATAACCGTAAGGCCGCCGGTGGAGCGGACGAGGCCGGGATGCAGGTGCGAGGTCCTGGGGTGTGCGGGAAAGATCACGGGCACGCTCCTGCTCACGAGCTCGAGGCCTTTCCAGATATTTATGAAACGATCCGGGTCGTCGGTGTTCTCCGCGCGGTGGATCGTAGCCAGCACGAAGGGGGGTCGGTAAGGATGAGAGACGCCCGCCCGCGAAAACTTCAGCAGGGCGTCGTACATCACATCGCCGGTGAAGACACCGCTCAGCCCTTCCCGCTCCAGCAGCCTTACGGCACCCATCGTGGGACAGAAATGATGCGAGGCCACGCGATCGGTGATCACGCGGTTGATCTCCTCGGGCATGAACCTCTCGAAGCTCCTCACCCCGGCCTCCACGTGGGCCACCTCGATGCCCAGCTTCACGGCGCAGAGCGCCCCGGCCAGGGTGGAATTGGTATCTCCGTACACGACCACGAGGCAGGGCTTCTCCTTGAGAAGAACCTCTTCGAGGGTCTCCAGCATCCGCGCCGTCTGCCGGGCATGGCTCGCCGATCCCACCTGCAGATGGTAATCGGGCGAGTCCAGCTCAAGCGCCTGGAAGTGCACCGCTGACAGGGAATGGTCGTAGTGCTGCCCGGTATGCACCACCTTGAAGGGAATACCGCGCCGCTTGAAGGCCTCCGTCACCACGGAGAGCTTGATGAACTGAGGCCTTGCGCCCACGATATGGATCACCTGCCGACTGCGCATGTCCTTGTCCTGTCACCTGCGATGAAACAGGGCCCCGCCCTTGCCCAGCCTTCGATGGTTCTCCCTTCCCGGCGCAGGGCCGAATGCCTGTGGAAGGGGTAATCCGTGAGCGCCGCGCGGCCTCACATCTTCACGACGATGCACTCTCTCTTGAGCTTCTCGCTGAGCTTGGAGCAGTATCTCTCGGCGGTTTCACGGTTGTGGAAGGTGCCCCACCGCACCACGGACCATGTCCCGGTATTCGTGACCGTGCAGCGCACCCGCGACTTTTCCTGTAGCTCGGAGGCGAACTTCACGGCCGACTCGTGGGATCGGAAGGCAGCGATCTGGATGCTGTAGCTCTCTGACGAGGCAGACTTGTCACCGTTGTCTAGGAGGAGGATGTCCCAGTACGAGTACTCGAAGCCGCCTGCGGAAAGCTTCTGGGGCTCGGAAGGCTCGGCGGGCGGTTTGTTCTCGTCCGCCACCATGTTCTTGAAACGTTCGCCTACCGGATCGAGGGAGAACTCCGGCCTGTCGCTCACCGCGGAGAACAGGAAGCTGGCGCCGGCAAGGACGACGAGAGAAAGCGCGAGCAGAGCAATGTTTTTTGCCAGCGACTGCTTTTTCAGTGCGCGCTTTTTCGCCATGTCGGCCTCCAACTTACATGCTTTCGGGCGCCTCGATTCCCATGAGATCCAGGGCGTTTGCCAAAACCTGCCTCACTGCGACCATCAAGACCAGCCTGGCCGAGGTCAGGCGGCCGTCATCGGATATCACCCGGTTTCTATTATAGAACCGATGGAATGCGGTTGCAAGATCCAGAAGATAGTAAGCTATCCTGTGGGGCTCGAGATCGGCCGCACACGAGGCCACCACGTCCGGGTAGCCGGCGATCATCCGGATGAGCTCCAGATCGTCGCCTGAGGTGAGCGCGTCTTCCTCCAGCTGCGAGATGTCGGGTTCAAGCCCCTGCTCGGCGGCGTTCCTGAGGATTGAGCAGATCCTGGCGTGGGCGTACTGGATGTAGTACACTGGGTTCTCGTCGCTTTTCTTCTTGGCGAGGTCCAGATCGAAGACGAGCTGGGCGTCGCTCCTGCGCATCATGAAGAAGTAGCGGCACACGTCCTTGCCCACCTCGTCGATGATCTCCCGCAGGGTGACGAACTCGCCGGATCGCGTGGACATGGAGACGGGCTGGCCCTCTCTCACCAGCGACACGAGCTGGATCAGCAGGGCGTGGAAGCAGTCCTTCTCGGCGCCCAGGGCTTCGATGGCGGCCCTCATCCGCGGCACGTAGCCGTGATGATCGGCACCCCAGATGTCGATAATCTTCCTGAATCCCCGCTCGAGCTTGTCCTGGTGATAGGCGATATCCGGCGCGAAGTAGGTGAGCGAGCCGTCCTGCTTCCTGAGCACCCGGTCCTTTTCGTCCCCGAACTTCGTGGTTCGGAACCACAGGGCGCCCTCGGCCTCATAGCTCAAGTCGTGCTGTCTGAGGAAATCGAGCGTGTGCTCCACCTTGCGGCCGCTGTACAGGCTGGCCTCGCTGAACCACCGGTCAAAGTGGACATTGAAGAGCTCCAGGTCCTGCCTGATTCCTTCCAGGATCGTCTCGGAGGCGAATTTCCGGCATGCCACCACGGCCTGGTCCTCGTCGAGGGTCAGAAGCTCCTCACCGTGGATTTCGGCGAGCTTTTTCGCGATGTCGCGGATGTAGCCGCCCTGGTAGCCGTTTTCCGGGAAAACGGCCGGCACGCCCATGAGCTCGCGGTACCGGCTCAGGACCGAGAGCCCCAGGATATTCATCTGGTTGCCCACGTCGTTGATATAGTACTCCGCCTGCACGTCGAAACCGGCGGTCCTCAGGATGCGAACCAGGGTGTCACCCACCGCGGCGCCCCGGCCGTGTCCCACGTGCAAAGGCCCCGTGGGGTTGGCGCTCACGAACTCCACCTGGACCTTCTGGCCCTTTCCGAAGTCGCTGGCTCCGAAGCGGTCCTTGAGCTCGAGAATCGTGTGCAGCTCCCTGATCCACATGCGGGGGCTGATGGTAAAGTTGATGAACCCCGGCCCGGCTATGTCGACCCGCTCGAACACATCGTCCATGCGGGCCATCCGCTCCCGGATGATCTCCGCGAGCTCGCGGGGCTTCTTCTTGGTCTTCGATGCCATGACCATGGCGATGTTCGTGGAGAAGTCACCGAACTCCCTTCGCGAGGGGATGCTCACCGAGAGGGTTTCGAGATCACACTCGGGGATCAGTCCCTGTGCCGCAAGCTCGCCAAGCGCCGTTCTCAGAAGTGTGCTGATCTGTTCTTTCATGAGGCCCCTTGCTTATACGTCCAGTCTCGGGACAGCGGGCACGGCCCGCCATATCCGGATTCCCCCTGTTAATAACAGATCCGGGCACTTTGTCCAGCAATTTTCATGGACTGATCTTCCAGGGAACCGTATACCTTCCCTGAATCATGGATGGTTTGTGTATTGACATTGGACATGAGAGATTCTATAAACGTACTGTTAGCAGTTAAGGCAGGCGAGTGCTAAAACATGGCATATCCATTGAGCGAGCGAGACAAGAAAATCCTGGGTGCGATCGTCCAGGAATACGTATACACCGGGGAGCCGGTCGGGTCCCGGATTGTCGCGAAGAAGTACCTGCTCAGCCTGTCTCCTGCCACGGTCCGCAACGTCATGGCCGATCTGGAGGAGATGGGGCTCCTCTACCAGCCGCATATCTCGGCCGGAAGGATCCCGACGCCCGAGGGGTTCAGGTGTTATCTCAACGACATCATGGAGGTCAAGGCCCTGGCAAGAGGGGATAAGTCCCTGATCGCCCGGCAGATGTCCAAGGCCGCAGGCGATGTCAGGGAAACGATTCGGGAGGCCTCGGCGCTGCTTTCCCACATCTCGCGCAACGCCTCCATCATCATCCTGCCACGCCTCGAGACCTTCCTGCTCAAGCACATCGACTTCGTGAGGCTCGACGAGAACAGGGTGCTTGTCATCCTGGTGAGCAGAGCCGGCATGGTGTTCAACCGCATCGTTCAGGGGGAGGACATCTCACAGGACCAGCTCGTGAAATATACGAACTATCTCAACGAGTCGTACTCCGGCCTGACCGTTCAGGAGATGCGAGACCTGCTCGTGCAGGAGATGTCCAGCGAGAAGGCGAGGTTCGACACCCTGGTAGGGCAGTCGCTGAGCCTGGGGATGACCGCGCTCGAGGGGGTTGAAGGCACGCCGGACATCTACATCCAGGGAAAGGAGAGTGTATTCAACAGCCCGGACTTGGCGAACCTCGACAAGCTCAGGGACATCGTCAATGCCTTCGAGGACAAGGGCAGGATCGTGCGCATTCTCAACCGGGTTCTGGAGGACTCCGGGGTCAAGGTCCTGCTCGGGGAGGACATGGAAGACTTCGGGATGGATGACTTCAGCCTGGTGGCGAGCAGGTACTACCGGCGGAACGTGCCGGTGGGCTCCCTGGGGGTCATCGGTCCCATGCGCATGGATTATTCGCGAGTCATACCGCTGGTCGGATACATGGCCAAAATATTGAGCGACCTACTGGAGGACGTCTAGCATGAATGATGAAGTAAAAACCACGCAGGAAATCGGGAAAGAGACCCCGGACCAGCATGAGGTCTCTGACCAGAGGCCGCAGGAAGGGATGGAGGCCGCGCCGGCCGAAGGGGTTAAAGACGAGGTAACGGAGCTTAAGGCCCAGGTCGAGGAGTACAAGGACAAGTATCTCCGCGCCTATGCAGAGATGGACAATATGCGCAAGCGCCTCGAGCGGGACCGGCAGGAGTTCATCAAGTTCGGCAACGAGAGGCTGCTCCGGGACATTCTCCTGGTTTATGATGCGATCCACAAATCCATCGCCACGGCGGAAAAGTTGCACCCCGAAGACGAGCCCTTCATCGAAGGCCTCAGGATGATAGAGAAACTTTTTTTCGAAACCTTGAAAAAATATCGGGTGGAACCTATACAAGCTCAGAACATGCCCTTTGATCCGAACTACCACGATGCCTTCATGCAGATGAATGTCGAAGGTGTTGAACCGGGCATGGTGGTGGAGGAGATCGAAAAAGGGTTCATGATTCACGACCGGGTTCTGAGACCAGCGAAAGTGACAGTTTCAGGCTGACGGTAGGAGAAAATCACAAGGAGGAGAGCAGATGGGAAAGATTCTGGGAATTGATCTTGGAACCACCTTTTCCTGCATGGCAGTCATGGAAGGGGGGGAGCCGAAAGTCATTCCGAACGCTGAGGGAGCCCGCACGACTCCTTCCGTCGTGGCCTTTACCAACAGCGGAGAGAGGCTCGTTGGCCAGGTTGCGCGCAGACAGGCAATCACGAATTCCGAGAAGACGCTCTATGCGATCAAGAGGCTCATTGGAAGAAAATACGAGGATCCCGAGGTCCAGAAAGACAAGGATATCGTGTCCTTCAAGATCGTCAGGGCGGACAACGGCGACGCCGCCGTCGGCGTGAACGAACGCAGGTATGCCCCGCCCGAGATATCCGCAATGGTGCTCCAAAAGCTCAAGATGGACGCCGAGGCATACCTGGGCGAAAAGGTCGAGGAGGCCGTCATCACGGTCCCCGCATACTTCAACGACTCCCAGCGCCAGGCCACCAAGGATGCCGGCAAGATCGCCGGGTTCGAGGTGAAGCGGATCATCAACGAGCCCACGGCTGCCGCCTTGGCTTACGGCCTCGACAGGAAGAAGGAGGAGAAGGTCGCCGTGTTCGACTTGGGCGGCGGCACCTTCGATATCTCCATCCTGGAGATCGGCGACGGGGTTTTCGAGGTGAAATCCACGAACGGTGACACGCACCTGGGCGGTGAGGATATCGACAATCGTATCATCGACTACCTGGTCACCGAATTCAGGAAGGAAACCGGCGTAGACCTGGGCAAAGACAGAATGGCTCTCCAGCGGCTCAAGGAGGCTGCGGAAAGGGCGAAGATCGAGCTCTCGTCCATGATGGAAACCGAGATCAACCTCCCCTTCATCACCGCTGACCAGTCAGGGCCCAAGCACCTGAATATGAGGCTCACCCGGGCCAAGCTCGAAGCACTCGTAGAAGATATCATTGCAAAGGTGGAAGGTCCGTGCAGAAAGGCGCTGGCCGATGCCGGCATGACCGCCGCCGATATCGACGAGGTCATCCTCGTGGGAGGTCAGACCCGGATGCCCAAGGTCCAGGAGAAGGTCAAGGAGATCTTCAACAAGGAACCCCACAAGGGTGTGAACCCCGACGAGGTGGTGGCGATCGGCGCGGCCATCCAGGGCGGAGTCCTGGGCGGCGAGGTCAAGGACGTCCTGCTGCTGGACGTCACTCCCCTGTCCCTGGGAATCGAGACCCTGGGCGGGGTGTTCACGAAGATCATCGAGCGCAACACCACCATCCCGACCAAGAAGACCCAGGTATTCTCAACGGCCGAGGATAACCAGAACGCCGTGACCATCCGGGTGTTCCAGGGCGAGAGGCCGATGGCGGGCGACAACAAGCTCCTGGGCCAGTTCGACCTGGTGGGGATTCCGCCGGCGCCCCGGGGCATTCCGCAGATCGAGGTGAGCTTCGATATCGACGCCAACGGCATCCTGCACGTATCCGCCAAGGACAAGGCTACAGGCAAGGAGCAGTCCATCAGGATCACGAGCTCGTCCGGCCTGAGCGAGGACGACATCAACCGGATGATCCGCGAGGCCGAGGAGCACGAGTCCGAGGACAAGAGGCGGCAGGCCCTGGTGGAGGCCAAGAACCGGGGCGACTCACTCGCATACACCACGGAAAAGACGCTCAAGGAGCATGGGGACAAGGTGGACGCCCAGACGAGGGCGAGCATCGAGAACGCGCTGGCCGATCTCCGGGAGGCCATCAAGGGCGACGATGCCGAGCTGATCAACCGCAAGATCGATGCCCTGACCTCGGCGTCGCACAAGCTGGCCGAGGTGATCTACTCCCAGGCCGCCGCCTCAGGCGGGGCCGGTGCGCAGGGCGCCCAGGCAGGGCCCGGCGGGAAGAAGCCGGACGAGGACGTGGTGGACGCCGAGTTCGAAGAGGTCAAGGGGGACAAGAGCTAGAGATCCCAAGACCTGAATGCCTGAAGTGTGGGAGAGGGCCCGGAAACGATCCGTCCGGCACCCTCTCCTGTTCTCCTCTGGGCAGCCGGGGAATGGTAAGCGAGGAACAGGAGGGGTTATGCCTATCTATGAGTACCGGTGCCAATCGTGCGGCGGCGTCACGGGCGTGCTCGTGCAGGGTTTCAGCGATCCGGCGGACGTGCGGTGCGCTTCTTGCGGTTCCACACAGGTAAAGCGCATCATCTCGAAGGTTAACTATCACCAGTCGCACGGGGACAGGCTCTCGACATACGACCCCAAGTCAAGGCTCTCCGACAGCTACTGTCGCGATACGCGCAATATCGGCCTCCATGCGGAGTACATGCTTCGAAAGGCCGGGGTGAAGCCCTCGGAAGAATTCATGTCCAAGCTCGATAACCTGAGGAGCGATCCCTCTCGCGTGATAAAGGACGAGAACGATTAGCGATCCGCCCGGGCGAGCTCCGCGCCCCTTTGGGAAAGGTTTTCGTCCCTTCAGAAATTGAAGAGCTTCTTGCTCCGGGAAGGCTTTTTTACCGAATCCTTGGATATCTCTGCAAACCGTCTGAGCAGCTCTTCCTGTTCCTTGCTCAGCTTCCTGGGGATCTCCACCTTGATACCAACGTTGAGTGACCCATGCCCGCCGCCCCTTAAGTGCTTGATGCCTTTTTCCTTGAGGGTATAGACGTCCCCGGGCTGGGTTCCCGGCTTGATGTCCAGCTCCGTCTCTCCGTCCAGGGTGGGAACCGTGATCGTGGTCCCCAGGGCGGCCTGGACGAATGAGATCGTAACCTCCAGGTACAGGTCGTCGTTTTGCCTGGTGAAGATCTCGTGGGGCTCTACATCGATGAACACGTAGAGATCTCCCGGGGGACCGCCCAGCTCACCGGGCTCGCCCTCTCCGGTGAGGCGCATGGTGGCGCCGCTGTCGACTCCGGGGGGGATCTTCACCTTGAGCTTCTTGTTGCGGGTTATGGTGCCGGATCCCCTGCAGGTCTTGCACGGCTTGGCGATGACCTGCCCGGTGCCTCGGCAGTGCGCGCACGTGGTCGAGATGGTGAAGAACCCCTGGGTACGGTAGACCTGGCCCCTGCCCCCGCAGATTCCGCAGGGCTCGGGCGAGGTGCCCGGTTCGGCCCCGGTTCCGCCGCAGCGGTCACAGGTTTCGGTCTTGGGGATCTCGATCTGGGTTTCCGTGCCTGTCGCCGCCTCTTCGAGCGTGATGGACAGGTCGTACCTCAGGTCGGAGCCCCGGCGCGACCTTCGCCGCTGTGACCTCCTGCCCGAAGAGAACCCGAACACATCTCCGAAGATATCGGAAAAGCTGCTGAAGATGTCGTCAAAGTCGGAGAATCCTCGGAAGCCGGTCCCCTGGAGCCCTTCGTGGCCGTACTGGTCATAGATGCGCCGCTTGTCCGGGTCGCGCAGAACCTCGTACGCCTCGGCAGCCTCCTTGAAGCGGGCCTCGGCCTCCTTGTCTCCGGGATTCCTGTCCGGGTGGTATTTCAGGGCGAGCTGGCGATAGGCCTTTTTGATCTCATCGGCTGACGCTGAGCGAGGAACCCCGAGTACTTCGTAGCAGTCCCGCTTGGTCATGACCTCTCGTTCAAGGTTATTTTGCCCTCGGCGAGCTCTCTCAATGCCGTCACCACGGGCCTGTTCTCCTTGCGCTTGGAGAGCGGGGCGGCCCCTTTCATGAGCTGCTTGGTGCGCTTGGACGCAGCGATCGCGAGAGAGAAGCGGTCATGGATCTTTTCAAGGCAATCTTCCACTGTTACTCGTGCCATAGTGTTCCTTTCCTGGTCTTCCCGTGCAAATTCACAGAGGTATTGCCACAGAAAACCACGGCCGTCTAGGATCGTTTCGCGCCCGGTCAGTCCTCGAAGCTGCCCCCTGGAAGCTCCTCTTCCCGGCGGAACTGCCGTGCCCGCTCACTGATCTTCTCCGGGGTCCACTCGTTCGGGTCTTCAATGCGCTCGGCCTTGAATCCCAGGTCAAAGGAGCCGGCCTTGAGGATCTCCTCGATGGCCAGAGGGGCCGTGTCCGCGGCGTTGAAACAGTTGACGAGCAGCTCGTAGACGAAGTCCTCGACCGCCTTTTCCATCCGCTCCCTGACCTCGGGCGGCTGGGAGAGCAGTTTGGTTTCGAAGGGGAGGTTGAGCTTCTTGTAGTCGCCCTTTTTCCAGGACTTGCCTTGTGCATAGGCGACCATCTCCTGCCAGAGCTCATCGGTGACGCCCTGGTCGGAGAGCTTGACAAAGTTGCTGGCTTCGTCGAGGATGGCGTTGCCGTAGTCGTTGACCTTCACCCCCCAGGAGAGCATCTGCAGGGCCGTGGCGACGTTGGCCTTGGTGGTCCGGGTTTCCGTGGCGATGCGCCGGAGGCGCTCCATGCTGTTGCCCGAGGTGCCGTGCTGGGCGCCCGATACCCGGTAGGGCGCGAGGGCCTCGTGGATCCTGGCGGTGAGCTCCACCTGGATGCCTGCGTCACTCTCCTCGATGCCGTGGGTAGTGCCGTTGTTCAGGGCGATCCAGTCGGGGAAGATGCCGTGGGCGTTCAGGCCCTGGATGAGGAAGAGCGCCTCTTCCGGGGTGGAAAGCCCCTCCTTGCCCCTGATCTCGCCGACCTCGGTCTCGTACCCGGCCCAGGGCGGAATGAAGGAGCTCAGCGCGATGTTGGCCATCAGGTTGTCCGCCTCGCTCATGTGGGAGGCGTCGATGGCCACCGAGGTGATGCCGAAGTCGAACATGGAGGGCACACTGACCTTTGCGTCAGCCACCTCGGCCGGCTTCTTCAGCCCGAAATGGTCTGCGTGAACGGCCACCGGGACCGTGATGCCCAGCTCATTGCAGTAGGTGTCGACATACTGGGCGAGGTTCCACATGTTCACCAGACAGTAGGTGCTCTCGGATTTGGCGATCTCGATGATGATGGCAGCATTCGCCCTCTGGGCCGCCTTGAGCGCAGCCCGGATGACCACCGCGTTCCTGCCGTTGGCTGCCATGGTCATGGCCTTGCCCTTCTTGAGCATTGCGCGGTCGATTACCTTGCCGCTGACGATCAGGGCGCGGGAGTTGGGAAAGAGCCTTGTGATGTTCGGCGGCCGGCCGATCTCCAGAGCCTTGTTGAAATCTGCGGAAAAGCCCATATGTCCCTCCTTTTTAGGGTGCTACAGGATTTGTCTTATTTCAGGCATTGTTTCTCTTAGCAAATTCCTCGTATTCGAGAACGTCTTCCTTCGAGCCGATGATGAGCGGGACCCGCTGGTGCAGCTTTTCGGGCACGATGTCGAGGATGCGCTCGTACCCCGTGGAAGCGTACCCGCCAGCCTGCTCGGCGATGTAGGCAAGGGGGTTGGCCTCGTAGAGCAGCCGCAGCTTTCCGGTAGGCTTGTTCGGGTCCTTGGTGTCTTCCGGGTACAGGAAGATGCCCCCTTTCAGCAGGTTCCGGTGGAAATCGGCCACGAGCGAGCCGATGTAGCGTGAGGAGTAAGGCTTGCCGAGCTTGTTGCGGTCAGACTTCAGGTAGTCGATATACTCGCGGGTGCCCTTTTTCCAGTAGTTGTAGTTGCCCTCGTTGGCGCTGTATATATTGCCCCTGGGAGGGATCCTGACATTGGCGTTGGAGAGCACGAACTCGCCGACGCTCGGATCGAGGCTGAACACGTTGACCCCGTTGCCGGTGGAGTACACGAGGTTGACGCTCGAGCTGTAGATGATGTATCCCGCGCCGAAGAGCTTGTTGCCGCACTGGAGACAGTCTTCAAGGCCCCCGTCGCCGCCATCGGATATGCGTTTGTATATGCCGAAGATAGTGCCGATGGAGACATTCACGTCCACGTTGCTCGATCCATCGAGCGGGTCGAACATGACCACGTACTCGCCCTTGGGATACTCGTCGGGTATGCGGATCAGGTCCGGAACTTCCTCGGAGGCCATGACGCACACCTTGCCGATGTAGTTGAGCGCGTTGATGAACATGTTGTTTGCATAGACATCGAGCTTCTGGACCTCTTCGCCCTGGACGTTCTTGTTGCCGGTGCGGCCGATGATGTCCTCGACGAGCCCGGCGTGGGCGACCTGGGCGGCAACTACCTTAGCGGCGAAGATTATCTGGCTCAAGATAGAGCTGAAGTCGCCCCTGCCGCCGTACTTACGCTGCTCGTCCATGATGTGCCGGTCAAAAGAGATGACCTTATCGTTCATAGTGCCTCCTCTTTTCTTATACAGGTAGTCACACTTGTCCAAAATAGCATAAGAAGAAAAAGTTTGTGAAAATCCTCCTGGAGGGTAGAGTTGTTTTTAGCAAGAAACACCAAAACCCAGAAGGAGGATTGAGCAGATGGTACGTTGCAGCAGCC
>JBASVF010000005.1:0-12392 GCA_049275795.1 Desulfomonilia bacterium | reverse complement strand
GGACTTCTCGGTGGAGATGACCTCGACCAGCTTCATGAGAACCGCCGGGTTGAAGAAGTGCATGCCCACCACGTTTTCCGGCCTCTTGGTCGCACTGGCGATTTCCGTGATGCTCATGGAAGAGGTGTTGCTGGCGAGAATGGCATGCTTGGGGGCGATGGCGTCGAGATCGGCGAAAATCTTCTTTTTGAGGTCCAGGTTTTCGAAGACCGCCTCGATCACCAGGTCGGCGTCACTGGCCGCCTCTTTGATGTCAGTAGTGGTGATGAGCCGCGAGAGCATTTCCTTGCTCTGGTCCTCGGTGATCTTGC
The DNA here is from genome assembly GCA_049275795.1 of Desulfomonilia bacterium. Taxonomy (GTDB): domain Bacteria; phylum Desulfobacterota; class Desulfomonilia; order UBA1062; family UBA1062; genus Phosphitivorax. The sequence goes on along the minus strand of JBASVF010000005.1, from coordinate 12,081 downwards.
CCTTGCCCACGAACTTGGCCAGGCTCTCTTTTATGGTATTGACGCCTCGGTCTATGAAGCGCTGCTCGACGTCGTTCATGGCTACCGTGTAGCCGGCCATGAGGGCCACCTGGGCGATACCGTTGCCCATAGCACCAGATCCGATGACTGCGATTTTTTTCACATCCATTGTATCACCTCCTTGTTCATCTCACTCGCCCTTGAAATTGGGCTTCCTTTTTTCCATGAAGGCAGTAAACCCTTCCACGGCGTCCGCGGACTTCGTGACAATGGCCACCTCGTCGGTTTCCACCTGGAGCCCGGCGTCGATGCCCTTCTCGAGATGAGCGCGGACCGCGCGGATCACGGCCCTGACCGCGAGCGGGGCCTTCTCGGAGAGCTCGTTGGCAAGCTCCATGACCTTGGGCATGAGCTGATCGGGCGGATAGACGCCGTCGACCAGTCCGATGGCCAGGGCCTCATCCGGGCTCAGGCGCTTGCTCAGCATCATGAGCTCCAGGGCCTTCGTCCTTCCGAGGAGCCTGGTGAGCCGCTGGGTTCCGCCCCAACCCGGAATGATTCCCAGGTTGAGCTCGGGGCAGCCGATCTTGGCACGCTCGCTCTGGGCCATGAACCGGAAGTGGCATGCCAGCGCGAGCTCGCAGCCTCCGCCCAGGGCGTGGCCGTTGATGGCCGCGATCGTGGGCTTCTCGATGCGGTCGATCTTGGTCCAGAGGGCCCTGCCGATCTCGCCCACCTCCGGGTGGCTCACTGCATCGCCCACATCCATGCCTGCGGAGAAGCTTTTATCCCCGCTGCCGGTAATGACCAGCACACGGGCGTCCTTGTCGGAAGCCACCTCATCGATGGCCTTCTCGATCTCTCCGAGCATGGCATAGCTCACCGCATTCTGAGGCGGACGGTTCAGCGTGAGTATGGCGACCTTGCCCTGCTTGTCCAACAACAATGTTTCATACGACATAAAGCATCCTCCCTTCGCAAGAAAAAACGGAGTTATTTGATCCAATTTACCAAACCATATGAATATACTTATTTGGTTTGGAAGAATCAATGGGGAAATTTACCATGTGGAAAATATCCACAGGAAGACCGATCATCCAGGCAGACGGGACCGGAAGGCTGTTTACCGCGGCCGGGCATGGATCTTCCGGGCCCGCCGGCCGGATGATCCGGGGCGCCGATCCCGCGGCGGGTTCCCGCCTCTCGAGAGGGCTCCCTGCCGGTCGATACGCGGGCGCATTCATGGCCTGCCCTGGTCCCTGAGTCCCTGGAGCGTGAAGAGACCCTCGTCGATGTCCACATCGAACCTGATGGATTCCAAGACGATCTCGGTATACCGGCTTGGATCCCCGGCCGGGAAAACGCGGACTCCTGCGGGCAGCAGCCGGCCGCCCAGCTCGCGGATATCGGAGAAGGTCATGGTGCGTGCCGGGGCCATGCGCTCGTCGAAGAACTCGATCCTGACGGGCAGCCAGTCTTCACTGCGGACGAGCGCTACAGCCTTGCTCCAGGGCTGGGCTGCCCCGGACGTGGGCGTGAGTGTGAGCTCGAGCAGGTCCTCGCCCGTGCCATTATTCAGGGTACGGATCCTGACGGTGTAATCCTGCGCCTTGAGAGGCTCCATGATCATGTCACCGATGGTCAGGTCGCTGCCCATCCAGGGAGCGCCCATCATGGCCCGGGGTACCCTGATGACCCGGTCCACCTCGGGAAGGTAGGCCCAGGTGGTGCTTCCGAGCCTGAGCGTGGCTGCACCCCGGTTCTCGGAGGGCTCGCGCACCCTTGCCATGACGTGGGTCTCGCCAAGGCTCCAGACCTCGACCTTCATGCTCCTGGGGGTTCGCTCGGAGAAGGCGGTCACGATCATGGTCGAGTGGCTGGATGCACCCCGGTACAGGCAGCTGAGACACTCGAGTATGGCTTCAGCGGATGGCTCGCGGGCGAGCCCCGGACCGGCTGAAAGCAGGAACATGGCTGCACAGGAGATCACTAGGCACGAGACGTGCCTCTGGCGAGTCATGACACCACCTCCAGATATTCATTCTAAAATAGGGCCTTGCCTGAAGGATGCACACGATCCTTCGGGCCTGCCCGGGAGAAACCCCGGCATGGATGACGTAGAGCGGCATGCCTGGAGGAACCGGGATGTATCCCCGGGCCGAAACGTGCCCAGGCGCCCGGGCGAAAAACACTAGATAGAATATAACAACGGTATGCCTGCCTCACAAGGAGCGGCAGGCACCTTTCGCTACTTCTGCAGGAGCGACCGGTACAGGGCCCTCAAGCCCGCATCCGCGTGTTTCTGGTAGATGCCGAAGTTGAAGCTCAGCTGAGAAGGGCCCTGGTCCACGATCTCGATGTTGATGTTCTCCTGGTACAGGGCGTTCGAGGCCTTGGCAAGGACGCCCGGTGTGTTCTTCATACCGATGCCTACGGGCGAAAGCAGGCACAGGTCGTTGCGTATCTCGATGTAATTCGGGTTCAGGTTCTCGATGATCGTTCTCTTGAGATCCTCGGCCTTGCCGCTCAAATCCTGCTGGTCCACGATCACGGCGATGTCGTCCTTGTCGGAGGGGTAGTGGTGGGTGTTGATGCTGTAGTCCTTGAAGATGTCGAGTAGCTCCTTGGTGAACCCGATGGTCTCGCCGATCATGTCCTTCTCGATGTAGACGTAGGCGATGCCGTCCATGCGGGCTATGCCCACCACCGTCTCGGCGGGCGTGCGGGAAGACACGATACGGCTGCCCGGCGCTGAAGGGTTGTTGGTGTTGCGGACGTTGATGGGTATGTTCTTGTTCTTGCAGCTCACCATTGCATCGAAGTGGAAGACGTTGAACCCCCGCCACGACAGCAGCCTGATCTCCTTGTACGTGAGTTCCGGGATGACCGATGCCTCGGGGATGATCCGGGGGTCTACCTGGTAGATGCCGTCGGTATCGGTCCAGTTTTCGTAGCAGGCGGCATCCACCGCATAGGCGACCTCTCCTCCGGTCAGGTCCGAGCCGCCGCGGGAGAGGACCGCGATATCGCCCTTGATGGTTATCCCGTAATAGCCGGGAATGATGTAGATGGGCCCGTCCTCGAGGGCCTCCTTGAGATTGGCGTAGGCACCGGGCAGTACCTTGGCGTTGCCGAACCTGTCCGAGACGAGGAAGCCGATGTCCTCCGGCAGCACGAGCTTCACGTCCATGCCCTTGCTCTTGAAGTAGCGGGTGATGATCTTGGCGTTGTAGTGTTCGCCGCGCGAGGCGAAGAAGTCGATCCGTTTCCGGTTGGAGATGTGCGAGGTGAGGTCAGACTCGAGGTCCTCCAGGATGTCTTCGCCCGGGATGGAGAGATCTTCGACCAGGGATCTGAACTTGCCCATCACCAGCTCGAAGCTCTGCCGTGCCGTGATGCTCTTGCCCCGGGACCTGAAATGCTTCCCGTCGGTCGCTATGTTGAAGAGGTGGTCGGTGACCTTCTCCTCGTCCTTCCTGCTCTTGCCGGGCGCGGAAACGACGATGAAGCGCCGATTGGGGTCTGCGGATACGATCCGGCGGACCTTCTCGATCTGCCCGGCATCAGCCACGGAACTTCCCCCGAATTTGCATACGATCCTGGTGCCCATGAGCTTCCCCTCCTTCGTTCCCTGCAGCAGGCCACCCCGTTCTGGACCGGGAACTCTGCTCACTCGAGTTCTCTAGCCTATCTTCCTCTCCAGGGAAAGAGGAAATAAATGGATGATGTTACCTTGTGACGACATGGCCCCGGCCAGGAAAATCGAGGGCCGGTGCCCCTCGATGCACGAAGCCAAGCGGCAAGGCAGGGCATTTATCAGCAAAAAGGTGCCTACAGCACGACGAACTCGAGCCCCCTGGCTTCCCGGTCCGAAAATGCTTTTCCACGGCTCCAGGTGGTTGCATTGGCCCATGCTGCACCTTATACTGGGAACGGATCCTCCTTTTCGGTCCGCTCCAGGGCTCTTGAGGACACGAACCATATCCTCATCTGGAGCTTGCCGCCCATAAGCCGGGTCCGGGGCTTGCCCTTGAAAAGCTCTCAGACGAAGAACCGGTTCCGCGAGGAGGAAGATCAGTTCCGTATTCAGGGGTGAGTGGAGACATGATCGATACAATCCTGAACTATTTCGGAAGGATGGACTTGGACGGGATCGCTCTGGAAGGCCTGCGCATCGCGCTCATTCTCATCATTGCGCTTGTCCTCTCCAAGGTCCTCGACAAGCTCATGGAATCCTTGAGGAGCCGCCTCATCAGCAGCGGCCTGGCCAGGAGGGACAGCCTGGGCGAGTCGGCCAAGCGCACCGACACCATCGTCAGGCTCATCAGGCAGGCATCGCTCATTGCCATCTGGGTCATGCTGGCGCTGGCCATCCTCAGGCACCTGGGGGTGGAGATCGTTCCGATCCTGGCCGGTGCTGGCATCGTCGGCCTGGCCGTGGGGTTCGGCGCCCAGAACCTGGTGAGGGATGTCATCTCCGGGTTCTTCTTCATCCTGGAGGATCAGATCAGGGTAGGGGACGTGGCGGTCATCAACGGGACCAGCGGGCTGGTGGAAGAGATCAACTTCCGGACCATCATCCTGCGCGATCTCTCCGGCGTGGTCCATGTCTTTCCCAACGGAACCGTCACCACCTTGAGCAACATGACCAAGGACTGGTCGGCCCATGTATTCGACCTGGGCGTGGCTTACAAGGAAGATACGGACAGGGTGATTAAGGTCATCAGGGAGGTGGGAGAGGCCATGGCCTCAGACCCCGAGTTTGGCCCCTTCATGCTCGATGCCACGGAAATCTTCGGCCTCGACAGCTTCGGGGATTCGGCCGTGATGATCCGGGGCCGCATCAGGACCAAGCCCGGCAAGCAATGGGTGGTAGGCCGGGAGTTCAACCGGAGGATCAAGCACGCCTTCGACGCAGCCGGGATCGAGATCCCCTTCCCCCACCGGACGGTCTACTTCGGCAGGGCGGATACGCCATCCGATCCCAGGATCGCCGGGGCGCTCCAGGAAACAGGGTTCCGGGACGCTCCCGGGGAATAGGGGGCATGCCCGCCGCCTGCCTCCGCGACCCGCTCGCGGCCGTCTTTCCGGGCCTTTGGTCCGCGGTCCGGCCCGGATAAGCATACTGCCTCATCCAGGCCGGCACGATCCTTTAACCGGCCCGTCAGGAGCCACCCAGAGCCGCCCGATCAGCTGGAAAGGTCTTTTTTCATTTCCTCGAACTCGGCCTTGGATATCTCACCCCTTGCGTAGCGCTTCTTGATGATTTCCAGGGGCGTTTCCCTCCCGGGTTCATATGCCGCGGGTGCGCGCCTGCTCGTCCTGATGAAGAGCGAGACGACGAGTACGATAACCAGGAGAATGAGAATCCACATGATGAATCCCCCGGCCCAGGAGTTCATCATGCACCAGCCATATCCGGGATACCTCTGCGCCGCGGCTGTGCCCGCGAGTGCCAGCATCGCCAGGACCGTAATCGGCGCTATCGATCCGGGGAATATCTTCCTCATGACATCCTCCTTTCTGTTCCAACCCTCCGAGGCAACGGCCCGTAACGCTTGCGGCCCTGCCCTGGATACACTGGTAGTGCTCCTGCCCGTGGAAATCAACCAAGGGCGGCACCCGTGGTGACGTGCCGGTCTCAAGGGGTTTTCGCCCGGTTTGCGAATAGATCGAAACAGGTTCAAGCAGGGTCGATGCATCCTGAAATATCAGTGTATCTCATGAAAAAGGCAAAAAAATAGCCAGAAGAAATTTTGGAGTAAGGCATAGAAAAGGAAGGCTATGCCCTTTCTTCTGGCCCAAAAAAGGAGGTTTCTCTTACAGAGAGTGATATCTATGTAATGCATCCTGAAAAAATGGTGAATAGGCCCCAGCCTGAAATGCATGTAATCCAAGGCATGGTTAATTTTGTAAGATAATTCCCTACATTTGGGATGGGATGGTTTTTAAGCTGCCCCCACACGAGGGCGGAGCTTTCGTCCAGCTTGGCAAAGGCGATCCGGCAGGTTGGCGCCCCCGGCACCAGGACGGAGCCCTGTTGTGGACCGTGCGTTGGCACTGCAGGAAGGAGGGCCGAGGCGTACCAACCTCGAGGATCGTTTCCCCTCGATCGTACGTATCGTTATCCTTGCCCCGTTCGGACGGCCTTCGAAGCTCTCTCCAGGGGCGACCCGGACCCCGGGCCGCAGATATCGACGACCCTTACCCGTGCGGTCTTGTTGATCACCCACCTGCAGAAGGGAAGGATAACGCCGTCGGGCCTGGAGATGTCCTCCAGGATGAAGAGGGCCACCGGCACGGCGAATCCTCTCAGGCCCTGGCCGAGGTACCGTTTCCCGGGGCCTGCCAGAAGTTTCCGCACGGCCCGGTTGAGCGGTTCAGCCGCGGAAATGCTGCTCATGCGAGTATGCTCCTTGCTGTCTTCTCGTTTCCACTGATGTTTCGCATTCTGCCTGGATTGTGGGATACAGGGCCCCGTCAAGCGCCCGGCTCTCATGCCATTGATCCCGCCGGTGCGAGGCCGTGTTCCGGAGGCGGGACCGGCATGGTTGCCGCGATTGTCCGGAGTCCTCAAGAGGTGATGATACCAGAGAACACATGAGGGGGAAACCCCTCTGCACAGGCACGCGTGCCGGGCGAAGAAAGATCTGTACATCTTAGGCGTCCTCAGTGTATGATTTGCTGCATGAAATCAGATGCCTGTCCGTTACCCGGAGGGCGCTTTTGAGAATGCGGGGGGAATACCAAGCATTTTCGAGCACAAAACACCACAAGGAGGAGGTATGAAAAAGGTTCTCTGGACAGTGGCGGTTCTGGTCATGATGATCCTTCCGGTGAGCGTTTGGGCGCAGGGCGGTCTCGAGGAGGCCAAGGCCTACCTGGAGAAGGATTTAACCCTCGCGGATTACCAGAAGGCCATCGATCTGTGCGCGCCGGTGGCGGACAGCCAGCCGCAGAGCTTCGAGGCAAACTGGATGACGGCCAAGGCATACCGGCTCTATGCCGACGAGGCAAAGAAACAGCAGGTGGACGGGTGGAAGGATATCTGCAAGGAGTACGGTAAGAAAGGCATGAACTATGCCGAGAAGGCCATCGCCTTGGCCCCGGACAGGGTGGAGGGCCATTTCTGGTACGGCACTTGCGTGGGGTCCTATTCAGACGGGGTGAGCATCCTCACCGCCCTCAAGGAAGGGCTCAAGGACAAAACCCAGACCAGCTTCGAGACCGCCTATTCCCTGGACAAGACCTACTACGAAGGCGGGCCCGTCCTGGCTATCGGCAGGTTCTGGTCCGTGCTCCCCTGGCCTATGAAAGACAAGAAGAAGGCACTGGAATATCTCGAAGAGTTCCATGCCATGCATCCAGATAATCCCGAAGGGCTCCTCTATCTCGGCGAGGCCTACCTCGACTCGAAGGAAAAGGCAAAGGCAAAGGATGTCCTTTCCAAGGCCGCCGCATCGGACAAGAAGTTCTTCAGCGATCAGGCGAAAAAGCTCCTGGAAAGCCTGTAGGCAAGGGACCGGGAAAAACGGCAGAGATACGCGCGGGGCGGCCGAGCCCTCAGGCCGCCCCGCGCGGACCTTTTCTTGAAGACCCTTCCCAATGAGGCAGGTCCGGTATCGACTGCTGTATAAAAACTCCATACGAGAAGATGACATGATCGTGAAATCGAATGAGACACAGGTAAGAAGTTTCCTTGGCGTCGATTCTGTCCCCCTCTCGCATGGTCAAGGATCAATGGTAACACAATGCCTTATAGGGAAGGGCACAACCCTCTGTTCCATGCGCATCCAGATGAACCAAGCGGATGGGTGATCTCCGGTACATAGAGAATTGCCATCGATACTGTCGCACGTGAGCTTGGTCCGGATGATTCATACACGATCCCTCGCGATGTCGAGCACAGCATTGAAGTCATAGAGCCTGGCGAGGTGCCGGGCTTTCTTAAGTCCGCCAAGGAAGAACAACCTAATTTATATAATAAGCAGGTCCAGCGAACGGCTTGCAGCCGCCGCTGATCGGCGCGGCAGCATCCTGATGCCTGTCTCACCAACATGCAGCATGCCTCCATGGATACCCGGAGGGGTTGCGGGTGCGGTGCAAACAGGATCGTCTGCGCGATCGGCTAACGGAGTTCGCCTCAGGAATTATTCGCGCCCCTGGTATCGGGGATCTCCTGCGTGCGCGGATTATGACAGACAGCCCCGGGGAAGGCCTCTTAGGCCAGGATGGAACGGCGCTACAGCCTGCGTCACCTCCGGTACTTCCTGATGAGACCCGCAAGGCCAGCCATGCCGGTGCCCAGGATCAGAAGGGTGGAAGGTTCGGGCACAGGCTCGCTCCAATCGTAGGCGATGCTGTCGATACCGGACGGGTGTGGAAACCCTTCCATGGAAACAGGCTCGAAAACGCCGCTACCCGCCCATAGAGCAAAGGGGCTGAGGTTCCTGAAGCCTGCCTCGAACCGGACGAGGCTCATGACCTCACCGGCAATGAACGATTTTCGCCAGTGTAGCCCGTTACCTGAAGGCCCGGAGATAAACACCGCATGGTCAGGGAAGAAAAACGGGCCCATGTCGAGCCCGGTGGAGTGCAGGGACCGACTCTCGGCTGCAATGAAGATTTCCAGAGCATCCGCATGGGTGCCGCCGGTATCCCCCATCAAGGGAAGGCCCTCTCCAGAGGCATACCATGGGTTTCCCGCCGCTGAGCCGTCGAGCCGATCAGCTCTGATGCATTCCCTGGCTGCGGCCCGGACATCTTCTGCGAGCAGATCGGTGCCCGGTAGAGAGCGGGTGAGATATTCGAGGTCGATTGTCTTTGCATGCAGGCCACTCACAAGACACAGGAACAGACAGGTAAACAGGAGCGTGCGCATGAGAACCTCCTTGGGCAGACCAGATCTTCCTCTCTGGGGTTCGTGAACGGGAAATGTGTTTTCATGTCCATTGTCTTCATCAGTGGTGTGTTTGGGGAATCGGCATCTGGCTATCGGCCCAGGATGGCTGCCTTTCCGGCCCATTGCCGATATCCCCGGGCTCTAAATCGTGGACTCGCTGAAACGAGGTCCAGCCAGCCTTGGCACGCAGACCCCTTCGCGTGCCGTTCTTTTTTTGAGAAGCCTCACGTGCTATGGCCGCATGAGCTGCTTAAGGATGGACCCAGATGCAAATGACGCGCGGGGATGCAGGCTCTGCCGGAACAATGCTGAAACATCCCTGTTCAATCCATAGCAACACTCATTAAATAGGATAGAATGCCCCGGTGAAAAAACAATGGCCCTTCGCCGGGCAGGCGTCACAATGCAGGCCGCATCCTCAGGTTGGAGAAATACCGGCCCGGCCCGGAGGGACGGGCATCCTCCGAAGACGCTGAAATTGCCGGTCAACCTGCCTGCAACCAGCTAGGCCGGGGCAGCGCCCGGCCGGGCACAAGCCCATGCCCCGGTGCTGATCACGCACCGATCAGCTCGACAGCCTCCGTGCCGGGAAGGTCCTCAAGGCCCTTGCCGGGCCCACGAATAGCACCCGGGTTGACCCCCTTCACCCTCATGAAGCCGTCTCCTCGATCCAGACCGCAGGCGGGCCGATCTTGTCATGCTCTTTTGTTCGCTATCTCCGGGGCCGGAGGAGCTTCCCGGCCAAGAGACAAAGCACATGCGGACGGCGGCCACGGAGAGCCTCGAGCCGGTATCGGATCTCTCGCGATCGTTCGCAGGGGATGATGGTAAGGAGCCCGGGGCGCAGCCGGCGTGGGGCTCAGTAACGCATGACAGCGGCCACAGGGGCACTGGCCGGCATATCCCCGGGCTGTGATGGGTAGATGGCTCCACCGTTGAGCAAGGTCTGGACCGCGGCGAGATCGACCAAATCATCGTCGCCGGTCCTGGGCTCCTGGTGCTGTTCGACCTGGAGGGTATCCGGATCGAAGGTGCCCCACCGATGGGCGCCGATCTCGATGAACAGCGTGTCGACCCGGCCGGTATAGGCGGCGGGCAGGACCTTTTCCAGATCGTCCGAGGCCCGGGGGTCCCCGAGGTTCGAAAGCCGCTCGTAGTTTTCCCTGGCCGTACGCTCTTCTCTCATGAACTCGGGCTTGACGATATCCCAGGCCCTGGCGTGCATCTCGCGCAGGCTCATATCGTCGGGATTGCCCTCGATGCCCCCCTCCACCAGGTAGGGGTAGCTGTTTGCCTCACGGTATATCCCGAAGAGGTACCCTACGCCGGCGAGCACCAGGGGCGAGCGCTCATTGCGGAGCACCTCCTGCAGCCCCCGGTCGATCATGAGGAAGTACCGCAGGATGTCGTCCTTGTCATCCTCGATGCCGGTTCCATGGCCGTGCAGGATGGCCTGGCGTCTTCCCGCGGGTGCCGCGGGGCTGGTTCTCGTATGGAACTGGAGCTGTCTTTCGAAGCCGTCGTACCTCATGGCCTCAGCCATGTTCCGGGGAGCCGAGGAAATGCTCACCTCGTGAGCGTGGTAGCGGGTGCACTTCAAGAGCCTGACCCGGTTGCGGCTCAGCGCCAGGACGAAGAATCGGCCCTCGACCGAAAACAGGGGCAGGAGAGGCTTTACGTGGAAGCGCCTGCCCAGGACAACCAGGTCCCCAAACCTGATGGGCAGTCGGTAGGTCACCATCCCCTCCGGAGAAAGGAACAGTGCGAGGCCCTCGTCTTGGTGCTGCCAGAAGAGCGAGTCTTTGACGAGTCCTTCCGCCGGCTTGGTTATCTCCCGAACCCGGGCCGGGCGCGCCCCGGTCAGGTAGTGCAGCTCGACGGCCCGCTTGAGATGATTCTTGAGCCTGATCGCACCCTGAGGCTTTCCCATTCCGGCCCGGCGAGTGGGCAGGTAGATCGAAACGCACACGTCTGCAGCTCTGGCAGCCAGCGATTCCAGTCCTTTTCTCGTGAGATTGTCCATCCCGGTCATGCCCCCTGTGCTGGAAACAAGGCGCCGTGATTCAGGCACATCGGAGGGGAGGCCGATCCACGGAAGAAGATGCTCATATGATACATAATAGGAGCGGGAATGGGCATAATCATATTCCTGCTTCATGATGTTCCGGCGATCCCATGCCTTTTCCCGGTCAACTTCTGTGGAACCGGGGGGAGCCCCGGGCTCAGGAGACGGGCGCTACCGCGAAAATGAAGGCGCTCCAGATCGAGTGGCTTATGATGAGCGAGTCCAGCCGTCCGAGCCTGAGGTAGAGCAGCCCCCAGAAGGCGCCTCCCACGGCGGCGGCGCCCACGAGCATGAAGTTAAGCGAGAAGAGATGCACGCCGGCGTAGATCGCGGTCGCCATGAGCCATCCCTGCACCGGTCCCCGGCGTTCCATGAGCGACCGCTGCAGGTAGCCGCGCCAGTAGATCTCTTCGCAGGGCCCGGTAAGGATTAGCAGGAGCAGGAACACCACGGGCCTGGGAACACCCTCGCCTTTGCCGTAGATCGCCCCCACCTGCTCCGGGGCGAAGGGGAAGATCAGCGAGGATATCTCGTAGCCGAGCCAGAACACGGCATAGAGCAGGGCTGCCGAGAGCACACCCTGGTAGAACGCGGTCCTGTCGAAGGCCAGGCGGTTGCATCCCAGGGTTCCCACAGCTATGGCCAGGGCCGCGAGCACTCCGGCCGAGACTGAGATCTTGACCCAGAAGTTGAGCCAGTCCAGGGAAAAGGTGAAGAACCACAAGACGCAGGCCAGGACGACCGTGGGCAGGAGAAGCTGCCGCCTCGGTCCCTGCCGGGTCATCGGATGAGCCCCTGGATGATCAGGGCCGCGGCGAGAAGCACGCCAAAGGCCGTATCGAGCTGCGCCGTGAGCGCATCGGCATCCGGGGGGATGCCGTCTCTCATGCGGCTTAGGAGCCTCCATGCGAGCGGAAGGGAGAGGAACACCAGGAGCGCCCACGGAGCGAGCACCCCCGCCAGGACGATGGCGAGCATGCTCAGGTATGCAAGGAGCATGAGAGCGAGGTATACCCGGATGCTCCGGCGGGGGCCGAGCAGGATGGCTATCGTGCGGATGTGCCTGGACCTGTCGTCGTCGATATCCCTGATGTTGTTGGCGAAGATCGTCAGG
>JBASVF010000004.1:0-3375 GCA_049275795.1 Desulfomonilia bacterium | reverse complement strand
CGCCTACGCCCGAGCCTCCGCCGGCAACCGTGATCCTGATATCGGGGTTGAACCTCATGATATTCTTGCCCGCATCGTTCATTACCGGGATATGCGCGGTGCCTCCCGCAATGTCGATCGTGCCCTTCAACCCTGCGAACCGATCCAGTTCGGATGCCTGAATGCCGCCTGCGGCGAGAAAAGCGCACAGGGCCGCAACCACTGCGATGAACGTCGTTTTCTTCATTGCTCCCCCTGTCATGGTATGTTGTTGTTTTTTTATCCGGGTAATCCAACGCATGCTTGGGCGCGGGTCTCGGTCCGGCCTGCGTCTTCCCTGCTGCAGACGGTATCGAGCCGCAGAACAGGGATGCCCGTTCCCTCAAGCGCCCGTGCCGCGGCATTCATCGGGCGGGGCCGTCAAAGATGCATGCCGCGCTTGGTGGCGCCTTCAGCCTGGTGCCTGTTCACCGCCTCTTCACGATGCACTGGCCGGTCCGGGCTCGGGGTGATGACGGCGCAACCGACCTGGAAGCCGCGATCCACGTCGGCGTGCATGGGCGCCAAGCTAACATCATTGAAGAGGTGAGGCAAATGACAAGAAGTAATAATAGGCGGTTATCCATATCCAAATGGCATGGTCAAAATGCTCACCCATGTTCGATCAAGGAGTCCAAACCTGCAACATTGCCCTCATGAGAAAAATTTATCCTATTGCGGAAGGGTTCCAAGCATGGGTCTCCTGGGTTCAGACAATTCGTCTAAGCCCAGGAGGCCGACTGCATCCGCCCGACATCTCTGACAATGGTACATCTGGGGAATATGGCGCGATGCGAGATCCCGGATTCGTTCAATCTCGGCATCGCCGGGGGATGCCAGAAACTCGAAGGGGGTGTCAGGAACAGGAATCAAGGGGATACAGTTCATGATATCCGCCCCCAGGCAGGCAGCCTCCTTTGCAATGGCGGGAATGTGTTCGGCATTGATGCCGGGAATTACCACCGTATTCACCTTGACCACGAACCCCCGGGCCTTGAGCTCGACAATTGCCTGCCGCTGGCGGGAGAGAAGAATACAAGCGGCCTCGATCCCCCGATAGGTCGTGCCCCCTATCTTCACCCAGGAGTATATGTGCCGGCCGATCTCGGGGTCCACGGCGTTTATCGTGACCGTGACATGGGTCACCCCCGCCTCTTCCAAGGCGTCGATGCATCCGGGCAGGTTCAGACCGTTGGTAGAGATGCAGATCAGCAGGTCCGGGTATGCCCGGTTTACGGCACGGAGCGCTTCGAGGCTCAGCTCTGGATCACATAGAGGATCTCCCGGCCCGGCAATCCCCACTACGGAAATATCCGAACGCCATCTCATGAGGTTTTCCAGGCAGGGAAGTACCTCACCGGGTTTAAGTATCCGGCTGGCCACACCCGGGCGGCATTCGTTCGCACAGTCGTAACGGCGGTTGCAGAAGTTGCACTGTACATTGCACCTCGGGGCCACCGGCAGGTGGACCCGCCTCCATCGGCCCCTGGCGCTGCCATAGAAACAGGGATGATCGGAAAACGGCCGTCTCGCCAATCCAACGGATGATGTCGTCACGGTCACGCCCGTTTCCTTCCGATCTCGATGGCTCCGACAGGACAGCTTCCGATACAGTCGCCGCAGTTCGTGCAGTTTATCTCATCTGGGCGGGTTTTCATCTCGCAGACCTTAAGGCATTTGTCGCAGTCGTTGCAGGCACCCGTCTTGTATACCCTGAACACGGAAAACCGCCTGATCAGCTCCAGCAGACCGCCCGTGGGGCATGCGAAACGGCACCACAGATTGCCCACGATAAACCCTCCTGCCACGATTGCGAGCACGACAATGGTTCGTACCAGCCAGTATGGTGTGGCATGCGTAAACGAAAGGACGACCGCGCTCCAGAATTCGCCGACCCGGATAGGCGGGATCGACCGGGGGTTATTGAGACCGAACCACAACACCAAGACTACGGCCACTGCGGCAATGAACCCGCTTGCGGACAAAATCCCGGCATAGGACTTCTTGAGGCGGCCCTTTACCAGCGATGCCTTGGCGATCAGCTGGTTTATCAGGCCGGCAGGGCAGATCCAGCTGCAGAAAGCCCTGCCGATGAGAACGGCCGAGAGCAGGAGGAAGAGCCAGAAGCCCCAGAAGAAGGAGGTAAACCGGCCCCAGCAGGTGATGACCGGGCAGGTCTCACAATTCACGAAGGGAACCAGGTAAGGGCATCGGAAGATGCCGTAGAACGACCACTGGCCAAGGACCACGAGCATGAGCGCCTGCGTGGCCCGGCGAATCCAGGTGAGGCGTGCCGTACTCGTCGTACTCGTTGAAAGGGCTTTCGATTCAGACATCTTTCACCCCCAGCTTTTCGACGAGATCCTTACCCTTTTCCGAGACAGCCGGTATGAAGCCCTGTTTTCTGAAGATCGCCTGCGAGTCATCGGAACACACGAAATCGACGTAGTCATCGGCAAGGGCGCGATTCTCGGCATGCTTCATCACCCCGATCGTGAAGGTGAGCGGGCCTGGAGGAAAGAGCCCTTCCGGGATGGGATAAACCTCCACCCTTCCCTGGAACTCGGGCAGGCAGGTCAGGCGCTTTTCCACGATCGATGCCTGTGCAGTGCCGTTGATGACCTTGGGCATCATCTTGATCACGCAGCTCTCCCTCATGATCAGGTTGGTCATGATGGCCTCTTCGAGCCCAGATTTCTTGAGAATGGCCATGACGGCATCCCCGCCCGGAGGAGATGCCCCGGGAGCAAGAATCACCGGCAACCCCGGCCGGGCGAGGTCTTCCATTGACCTGACACCCGCAGGGTTGCCCAGGGGGGTGATTATCACGTACTCGGTAAAGCACAGGGGCCGGAAATAGACCATCTTGCCCGCTTCCCGCAGTTTCTGGGAAAGGGCCAGAACACGCCCCGCAAAGACGTCGGTGACCGCGTTGCCGAGAAGAGACTTGCCCAAGGCGGCAGCGAACGCCCCGGTATAGGCGATCTTCGTGCCGGTCTTTTTCTCGTAGTTCTCATTGACCTTGATGAATGCCTCGGCAAGCCCGCCGCATGACCATACCCGCAGGGAATCCGCCTTGCCGTTTGCCGCATGCAGCATGCCGGGCGCGATGGCAGTTGCGGCCGTTGATGCCGCCACTGTCTTCAGGAAGGTTCTCCTCCTCATCGTACCGTCTTTCTCCTCCATGTCGATCCTCCCTCGAAGTCGGTGCAGTGCTGGAAAGTACAGGGCCGGCCAGGGTGAAGCAGCAATCGCAGCATCAACGAACCTCTGCATCGCCGCAAGAGGTCGGCTACAGCACGGTCTGCTTGTAAGTATATAACCCATCAGAATATTTCAAATAATTAATAGTTATAC
>JBASVF010000003.1:0-3899 GCA_049275795.1 Desulfomonilia bacterium | reverse complement strand
GGCAAGAGGCTCGGGGTCAAGCGCTTCGACGGCCAGAACGTCACAGCGGGGAGCATTCTGGTGAGACAGCGCGGCACCAAGATCCACCCGGGCGCAAATGTCGGCTGCGGCCGCGACTATACCCTGTTCGCACTTACCGACGGCACCGTGAAGTTTGAAACGCTCCACAACAGCAAAAAGCGGGTGAGCATCGTAGCAAATGCTTCGTAAGATATGGACTTCATCGATGAGTCCAGGATCTTTGTTCAGGCCGGCAACGGCGGCAATGGTTGTTGCTCGTTTCGCAGAGAGAAATTCGTTCCAAAAGGGGGCCCTGACGGGGGAGACGGGGGCAAGGGTGGAGATGTGATCGTCAAGGCATCCCTGCGCGTGCACACGCTCCTCGATCAGCGCTACCATCCACACTACAAGGCACAGCGAGGTCAGCACGGCAAGGGCAAGAACTGCACAGGCAGATCCGGCGATGATCTCGTCATAACCGTGCCGGTGGGCACCGTGGTCAAGGACGCCGAGACCGGCGAGATCGTGGCCGACCTGGTAGCCGAAGACCAGAGTGCAGTGCTCGCCCGGGGCGGCGCAGGGGGCAGAGGCAACGCGCGGTTTGCCACCCCCACGCTCCAGGCTCCCCGGTACTGCGAGCCCGGAAGGCCCGGGGAGCAGAGGGAGTTCATCCTCGAGCTCAAGCTCCTGGCCGATGTGGGCCTGGTGGGGTTCCCCAATGCAGGCAAGTCCACGCTCATCTCCCGGGTATCAAGCGCCCGGCCCAAGATCGCCGATTACCCCTTCACCACCCTGACACCGAACCTCGGCATGGTACGGTGGAAGGACCGGGACTTCGTCATGGCCGATATCCCCGGCATCATCGAGGGCGCGCACGAGGGCGTGGGCCTGGGCCTGAGGTTCCTGCGCCACATTGAGCGCACCAGCCTCATCCTCTACCTTATCGACCTCTCTCCGGATACCGGCCGGGACCCCAGGGACGAATTCATCATCCTCACCAGGGAGCTCAAGGAATACTCGCCCGAGCTGGTCGAGAGGAAGCAGCTCGTGGTTCTCAACAAGTGCGACATCCCCGAGGCCGGGCAGCGCGCGAGGGATGCATTCGAGTTCATCACCGGCAGGGGCTATCGGTGCATCACCGCCTCTGCCGCGACCGGCGAGGGAATCCCGGAGATCCTGGACGAGACGATAAGGACCCTGTATGGATAAGAACCCGAGGAGCTTACTCAAGAAGTGCAGGCGCATTCTCATCAAGATAGGCTCCAAGGTGCTGAGCACCGGGAAGGGACTCAACAACCGGGTCATCGACCGGCTCTGCGACGACCTGTCGCTGCTGCGAGAGAAGGGCAAGGAGTTCGCCCTGGTATCGTCCGGCGCCATCGCTGAGGGCACGGCCATCATGAAGATCAACGGCAGGGGCGCCACCCTCTCCAAGAAACAGGCTCTCGCAGCCATCGGGCAGGGGAGCCTCATCCGAGCCTACACCGATGCTTTCCGGCGCTATGGCTACGTCGCGGCCCAGATCCTCATCACCCGCGAGGACCTGGACGACCGCCGAAGGTACCTCAACATCCGCAACACCTTCACAGCCCTGTTCGAGTACGGCGCGATCCCAATCATCAACGAGAACGATACCGTATCGGTGGAGGAGATCCAGTTCACGGACAACGACATGCTCTCCGCCATGATTACCCCCCTGGTCGAGCCTCAGGTGCTCATCGTGCTCACCGACACCGACGGCGTGTACTCCGAGGACCCCAGGGTGAACCCCCAGGCTGAGATCATTCGCGAGATCAAGGAAATAAAGCTCTCGGATGTCGAGGCCCAGAGCGCCGTTGCCGGCAGCCTGGGCAGGGGGGGCATGCAGTCGAAGCTCAAGGCCGCGTACCATGCCTCGCTCCTGGGCATCCCCACGGTCATAACCTCGGCCTACATTCCGCAGGTGGTGAGCTCGGTGCTGGAGGGCAGGGAGATCGGCACCTATGTGCATCCGCGAAAGAAGGGCAGGCTCACCCAGAAGAACCACTGGATCAGCTACGTCACCAGGCCCAAAGGAAGGGTGACGGTCGATGCCGGGGCGGCCTCCATGATCGTGAGCAAAGGCAAGAGCCTGCTTCCCTGCGGGGTGGTCTCCGTGAGCGGGAGCTTCCACGCGGGCGACCCGGTCGAGATCACCGAGGAGGGGGGCAGGGTGATCGCCGTGGGCCTGAGCAACTTCACCGCCGAGGAGGTGCTCAGGATAAAGGGTGCCAACACCTCGCAGCTCTCGGACATCCTCGGCCACGACTGCTACGAGGAAGTGGTGCACCGTAACAATATGATCGTGAAAAAGGAGCCGCTGCCATGAGCGAATCCCTGATCGAAGCCATTGCAATGAAGGCAAGGAAGGCCTCGCGCTCCCTGGTGAGCCTCTCCACCGAGCAAAAAAACCGGGCGCTCAGGTCCATGGCCGGATCCCTGAGGGATAGCGCGCCCAAGCTTCAGTCAGAGAATGCAAAGGACCTGAAGCAGGCCCGGGAGAACGGCCTGAGCCCGGCAATGATCGACCGTCTCACCTTGAGCGGCAAGGTAATCGAGGGCATGGCCCGGGCGCTGGAAGAGATCGCTGAGCTTCCTGATCCGGTGGGCAGGATCACGGGCATGACACGCAGGCCGAACGGGCTTACCGTGGGCAAGATGAAAATCCCGCTCGGCGTGGTAGCCATCATCTACGAGGCCAGGCCCAACGTCACCTCGGACGCGGCGGGACTGTGCCTCAAGTCGGGAAATGCGGTAATACTCCGCGGCGGCTCTGAGGCCATCAACTCGAACCGGGCCGTGGTGGACGCGCTCAGGTCGGCGCTCGAGGAGACGGGCATCGACCCTGACGTGATGGGCTTCATCCCGGTCACCGACCGCAGCGCCATCACCGAGATGCTCTCGCTGGAGCAGTACATCGACCTGGTCATTCCCCGGGGCGGCGAGGGGCTCATCCGCACCGTGGTCGAAAACTCCCGCATCCCGGTGCTCAAGCACTACAAGGGGGTGTGCCACATCTTCGTGGACAGGGAAGCCGACCTCGAGAAGGCTTGGCGCATTTGCTTGAACGCCAAGGTCCAGAGGCCCGGGGTGTGCAACGCCATGGAAACCCTGCTGGTGGACGAGCCCGTAGCGGATCGCTTCCTGCCCGACATGGCCCGGCTCCTCAAGGAAAACGGCGTTGAGATCCGCGGGTGCGGGAAAACCCTCAGGCTCGTTCCAGATGCCGTTCCAGCCTCGGAGAGCGACTGGTACGAGGAGTTCCTGGATCTCGTGCTGGCAGTGAAGGTCGTAGGCGGCTTGAGAGAGGCGATCGACCACATCGAGAAGTACGGCTCGGACCACACCGAGGCCATCATCACGGAGAACTACAGCAGGGTCATGGAGTTCCTCCGAGAGGTGGACTCGTCCACCGTGCTCGTCAATGCGAGCACGCGGTTCTCCGACGGCGGCGAGTTCGGCCTGGGCGCCGAGGTGGGCATCTGCACCTCGCGCATTCATGCCTACGGCCCCATGGGAATCGAGGACCTCACCATCGGCAAGTTCGTGTGTTTCGGCGACGGCCAGATCAGGATATGAGGATCGGGATATTCGGAGGGACCTTCAACCCCATCCATCTCGGCCACCTGCGGGCGGCCGAGGATGTGAGAGAGTCCCTCGGCCTGGAAAAGGTCATCTTCGTGCCCTCCTACCTCCCTCCCCACAAGGAGCTCGACTCACAGGTGCCGGGCGATGTCCGGCTTGCGATGACCAGGCTCGCCGTGAGATCGAACCCCGCGTTCGAGCCCTGCGGCTTCGAAGTGGAGCAGGGGGGCAACTCGTACTCGGTGCGCACCATCGAGTACCTTGCCGGGCGCTACCGGACAACACCGGTCTTTATC
>JBASVF010000002.1:0-2798 GCA_049275795.1 Desulfomonilia bacterium | reverse complement strand
ATGCCCAGGAGACTCACCAGCAAGGAAATGCAAAACGAGCTCCACGTGCGAGCCACCCTCATGGACCGCTACCAGTCGGCCATGGACTGGCTGTGCTCTCCCGCTACCGCTCCTCCCCACGTTCTTGAGCCCATGGCCTGCATCGACCGGGGGTATGTCTACAGGTCGGTGAACAGCTCCTTCCTTTCCCTGTACCGCAAGAGGCGGGAAGAGGTTCTCGGCCGCACGGTATCCGAGGTCGTGGGTGAGAAGGTCTTCAGGGAGATCGAGAAGCCCCGGATCGACAGAGCATTCACGGGTGAGGAAATCCAGTTCGAGGATCTGTTCCCGTCTTCGGATGCGGAGACCAGGCATGTCTTCTCCCGGTACTACCCCCTGGTGGAGGGCGACGGATCGATCGATGCCGTGGTTTGCCTTGCGTGGGATGTGACCGGCAGGAAGCAGGCGGAAAAGAGGGCCATGAGGGCCAGGCGCGATCTCGAAGCGAGCGTGAAAGATCGCACGGAGAGGCTTTCTCAGGTCATCGCCGCTCTCGGCCGGGAGATGGAGATGCGCGCCCGGACCGAGAACGAGCTCAAGAAGAGCAGGGAGAGGATCGCGAAGATATTCCAGGCCATTCCGGAAGCCATAAGCATCTCCACCATGGAGGAGGGGTTCTTTCTCGATGTCAACGACGCCTTTCTGCGCATGACCGATTACACGAGAGAAGAGGTCATCGGCAAGACATCGATGGAGATCGGCCTCTGGAACGATCCCGCACAACGGGCCAGGCTCATGGACACGATCAGGGAGTTGGGCAGGGTGCGCAACATGGAGGCGAAGCTCAGGGACAAGCAGGGCAGGACAATGGTCATGCTCGTTTCGGCAGAGCCCGTGGAGGTCGATGGAAAGCCCTGCATCATACTCGTGTGCCGGGACATCACCGAGCGCAAGACACTGGAAAGCGAGCTGGTGCGCTCCCAGAAGATGGAGGCCATCGGCCGCCTCGCCGGAGGGATAACCCATGACTTCAACAACCTGCTCACGGCCATCGACGGCTATTGCGAGCTTGCTCTCCTGAAGCTGGGCAAGCCCGAACAGGTGCGTTCGAACATCCTCAAGATCAAAGAGGTGAAGAACACCGCTTCGAACCTGGTGCGCCAGCTCCTGGCGTTCAGCCGCAGGCAGAAGGTCACGCCCGGGAGCCTCGACATCAACGAGGTGATCGAGAACATGCAGAGCCTGCTCAGGCAGTTCATCGGCGAGGATATCGAGCTCAAGACCCGCCTGGGCGAGGGCATCGGAGCGGTGTACGCCGACCGGGGACATGTAGAGCAGATCATTATGAACCTGGCGCTCAATGCCAGGGATGCGATGGAGCGGGGTGGCACGCTGGTCATCAGCACCAGGCCGGCTCAGCTGGATGAGGCGTCCGCGCAGAAACACACGGGCCTGAAACCCGGCAGATACGTATGCATCGAGGTGTGCGATACCGGGAAAGGCATGGACGAGGAGACCATGGCTCACGCCTTCGAGCCATTTTTTACCACCAAGGAGGCGAGCAGGGGCACCGGGCTCGGGCTCTCAACCGTCTACGGGATCGTCCGGGACAACCAAGGGGGCATCTCGGTCAGAAGCGAAAAAGGCAGGGGCACCACCTTCGAGATCTACCTGCCCATGAGCGCCGAGACTCCTGAAGTCCCCGCTGCCGGGGCTGCCGAGCCCGAAGCCGGGGAGGTCCTGGCAAGGGAAGGGACGGAGACCGTCCTGGTAGTCGAGGACAACCCCTATGTCCTTGATCTCATTACCCAGGTGCTGGGTTCCCTGGGATATACCCTGCTCAAGGCCGGCAGCGGCAAGGAGGCGTTCGAGGTCTGCGACTCGCACGAGGGCGGTATCGATCTCGTGATCACCGATATCGTCTTGCCGGGAATGGACGGCCCCTCGGTCGTTAAGGATCTCCTGACCAGGTATCCCGGAATCCGGATCCTCTACATCACGGGCTACCCGGGTGAGGTGGTATCACTCTACGGCATTCCCGACGTGCAGCGGCACCTCCTCCAGAAGCCTTTCTCCGCGACCGCCCTGGCAGAGAAGGTAAGAGAGGTGCTGGATGAAGGCCCTGATCACGGGGCATAGCCGGCATCATCAGCTTGCCGCTCTCATAACAGTCCTGCTGTATCCCGAACCGATGAACCGGTGTGTCTGGGTCCTGTCCGGAAGGTGTTCTTCCAGGTAACGGTGCACCGGGCAAACCTCCCGTGCCGGCATGGGCGCAGGCCCAATTCGCATCCAGTCCCGTGCCCTGGGTGCGAGGCTTGGGGAGGGTGCAGGCGCCGGGTTCCGCGCTGTCGCTGCTTGATGGCGCTCGGCATGCAGAGCCGGAAGGGAGGGCGCATAAAGATTCGTTGCCGAAATGTCGAATGAAGGGTGTGATGGTGATCATGACGGGCAACACGAATCAACCTGCAGCAGGGAACTTTCCCGAAGGCGCCCTTTGTTTCCGTCCGCTCTTGCCTACCGGCCTCTGGAGGTCCTGGGCATGAAGGTCATTACCATTCGCTACTGCTTCACCTTCAGCGACCGGAGCCAGGAGATCATCGACCTCAGGCTCAATGAGCGTACGCTCGAGCTCATCGGCGACCTGCCCGAGGATTTGCCCTCGTGGACCGCGCTGGGGCTTCACCAGTGCCCGAACTGCCCCCTCTCCCCGGAGACCGATCCCCGTTGCCCGCTGGCGGTCCATCTGGTGAACACGGTAAACCGGTTCCAGGGCAGGCTGTCGTTCAACGAGATCCACCTCAGCGTGATCACGGCTG
>JBASVF010000001.1:0-3679 GCA_049275795.1 Desulfomonilia bacterium | reverse complement strand
GTCCATGGACGATCCCACGGCGTCGTCGAGGGATATCAGTTTGCGCATGTACAATGTGAACAGGGCCTGGTTCATGGTCTGCATCCCATGCCTGCCCTGGCCTACCTGCATCTGGGAGTAGATCTGGTGGATCTTGTCCTCCCGGATCAGGTTCCTGATAGCGGGTGTGGTGATCATGAGCTCGGCTGCCAGGACCCGTCCTTTCCCGTCCGCCCGCGGGATGAGCTGCTGGGAGATGACCGCCTCGAGGACGAAGGACACTTGAGCCCGTATCTGTGACTGCTGATGTGCCGGGAAGGCGTCTACGATGCGGTTGATGGTCTGGACGGCCGAGTTGGTGTGCAGGGTGGCGAACACCAGATGGCCTGTTTCGGCGATGGTCAGCGCCGCCTGCATGGTTTCCAGGTCGCGCATCTCGCCGATGAACACCACGTCCGGGTCCTGCCTGAGGATATATTTCAGCGCGTTCGTGAAGTTCTTGGTATCGGAGCCCACCTCGCGCTGATTCACGATGCACCCCTTGTGCTTGTGCACGAACTCGATGGGGTCTTCGATGGTCACGATGTGATCGTGCCGGTCCGTGTTGATCTTGTCGAGAAACGACGCCAGGGTCGTCGATTTTCCGCTTCCCGTGGGTCCGGTGACGAGAACGAGCCCTCTGGGCAGGGCGGTGAGGCGGGTCACGACGCTGGGGAGCCCGAGGCTTTCCAGAGCGACAATGTCATAGGGGATGAGACGGAACACCCCAGCCACCGCGCCCCTCTGGACGAAGATGTTGGCGCGGAACCGTGCAAGCCCCTTGATCCCGAACGAGAGGTCGAGCTCCTGCTCTTCCTCGAACTTGTGCTTCTGTGCCTCGGTGAGGATCGAATAGAGGAGCTGTCTGGTTGCCTGGGGATCCATATTCGGCGCATCGAGGGGATAGAGGTTGCCCCGCACCCGAATCTGCGGGGGCGATCCCGTGGTAATGTGCAGGTCCGACGCGCCCTTTTCCACCATTTCCTTGAGAAGATCGTAAATGCTGTGCTCCAAGGGTTTCTCCTGGTAATCAGTCAGCCATCGTGGTCCTGAGGACCTCAGAGACCGAGGTGACGCCGTCGAGGATCTTGGTGAGTCCGCTCTGCCTCAGGGTTTTCATGCCGTCAGCGATGGCCTGGTTCTTTATTTCGGTCGAAGAGGCTCCCATGAGAATGAGCTCGCGGATCGCATCGGTAACGGGCATGACCTCGTACAGGGCCACCCGGCCCTTGAACCCGGTGTTTGCACAGAGGCTGCATCCTCGCCCCTTCCTGCACTCCGCCTTGCTGGCGGTTTCAGGATCCATGCCCATCTGGATGAGGGTCTCCACCGCTACATCGTCGCGTTCGCTGCACGCGGTGCAGACCTTCCGGGCGAGCCTCTGGGCCACGATGAGGTTGACGGACGAGGCCACGAGAAAGGGCTCGACTCCCATGTTGAGCAACCGGTTTATCGTCGAGGGGGCATCGTTGGTGTGCAGAGTGGAGAGGACCAGGTGACCGGTGAGGGCCGCCTTGATGGCGATCTCTGCCGTCTCGAAGTCCCGGATCTCGCCGACCAGGATGATATCGGGGTCCTGCCTGAGGAATGACCTCAGAGCCGCCGCGAAGGTCAGCCCGATCTCCTCGTGCATCTGCACCTGGTTGATGCCCGGTATGTTGAACTCCACCGGGTCTTCCGCGGTGGAGATATTGCAGTCGATCCTGTTGAGCTCGGAGATGGCGGAGTAGAGGGTCGTGGTTTTTCCCGACCCGGTGGGGCCGGTTACCAGGACCATACCCCAAGGCTTGTAGATGCCTTCCTTGAAATTCTTGAGCGCATCCTCCTCGAACCCGAGCTTGGTCATGTCGAGCTGCAGGTTGGACTTGTCGAGGATTCTCATGACCACTTTCTCGCCGAAGAGGGTGGGCAGCACCGAGACTCGGAACTCGACCTCCTTGCCGCCCTGTATTCTCAGCTTGATGCGGCCGTCCTGCGGCAGCCTCCTCTCTGCGATATCGAGCTTGGCCATGATCTTCAAGCGCGATACGATGGCATTCTTGAGCCGGATCGGGGGCTTCATAACCTCCTGGAGCATGCCGTCCAGCCGGAACCGGATGCGCATGAACTTCTCGTAGGGCTCGATGTGGATGTCGCTCGCGCCCTTCTTGATGGCATCCACTAGGGTCAGGTTTACCAGCTTGATGACCGGGGCCTGGTCGGCCTCCTTCTCGAGGTCCCCTACCGAGATGTCCGAGCCCTCGGATGCAACTTCCACGCTGCTCTGCTCGTCTTCGATGCCGCTCAGAGCCTCGTCCAGCGAGGCAGCCTGGTCGTAGAAGTGGTCCATGGCCCACTTGAGCGACTCCTCGGAGGTGACGTGGACGTCGATGGAGTAGCCGGTCAGGAACTTGAGGTCGTCCACCGCAAAGATGTTGGTGGGATCCGTCATGGCCACCTTCAGGGTGGATGCATTGCGCTCAAAGGGTATTGCATGGTATTTCTGGACGATATTGAGCGGGATGAGGTTCACGACATCGGGATCGGGCTGAATGTTTCTCAGGATGACCGAGGGGAGCCCGTACTGTTTGCCGAGGAATTCCACCAGCTGCTCCTCGGTCAGGTGCCCCAGTTTCACCAGCTGGGATCCCAGCCTCGTTCCGGATATCTTCTGTGCCTTCTGCGCCTCGAGAAGCTGTTCCGGTGTAATCAGAGCATTCTTTACCAGTTGATCACCAATGCGTTCACTCGCCATAGAGCACCTTGGTTTAGCCTATCGGCATTTGACATTCTCCACTTTAACTCAAAGCAACAGCCCTCGGACCGGCTTGAATACTGCCCTAGAGAGAGGAAAAGCCTGCAAGGACCCAGGGGATCTTCAGCTGGATATCTCCTCTTGCGGTGACGGTTCCGCAATCGCCGGCCGGGCGGCGGCCCGACCTCTACGAGTCGCCTTCGTCCGGGTCGTCGTCCTGTTTCTTTTTCCGGAACCTTTCAAATGAAACCACTTCTCCGAACCCCGGGTTCCTGTCGTTTTTCGGAAGCGGCTGCTGTGTTCCGGGTTTCTGGAGGGGCATGACCTGGATAGGGATGTCCTTCATGGTAAACGATGATCCCTCCAGGTACTCTTCGCGCAGAATCCATGTGGCCTCCTGCGGCGGAAAGCTCAGGAAAAGGAGGCGTACCTGGAGCCAGTGGGGCTTGATGTCCGGTGTAATCGCTTCCACGCGCGCATAGACCGACGGCTTGTTGTCAATGTATATGGCTACCACATCCCCGACGCTGCGCATGGACCTTGTGTAGCACAATTCAAACCCTGAAATCCACCTAATCTTCCAGGAGCAGGGCTCCCGCAAGGGATCGCCTCGAAGAGGTTTCTTGTTCTTCTGTGTAATGAATGGTATGAAAAACATGGCCCGGTCATTGGGGGAATGGGATTTTACTCAATATTTTCTGCAATTGGGACGAGAGAATACGATAATGGCCGAGGAAATACTTTTTGTCGACGACGAAGACTTCATTCTCGATATCGTCAAGGCGATTTTCGAGCATGACGGGATCCCCATCCTTACCGCCAAGAACGCGGAAGAGGCCTTGAAGCTCGTGAGAACGCGCGAGATCGCGGTGATTGTCTCCGATCATCACATGCCGGGCATGATGGGCCTGGAGCTGCTTTCCCGGG